>JAACDH010000411.1 GCA_009936995.1 Rhodobacterales bacterium | reverse complement strand
GATGCCATCGTAGCCGGTGAGCGGCCCCCACCAGGTGGCGATATCTGCGGCACCGAACAGCGTATCTCCTGGGGCGAAGGTTGCTTCCTGGTCGGTCGCGGTGACCGTGGTCTGCACCTCCATCAGCCAGCTGTCGGCGGGCAGGATGTAGGTGTGCTCGATCTTCAGGCCCAGATCGGGGATGAGCTGACCGGGGGCCTCGAGGGCGCCTTCGATGAGGGCCATGGGCGTCTCGTAGCCGCGGGCGGTGAGGATGGCGATCCCGGAGTCGAGGCCGTTGTCGACGACCTCGATGGACTTGGCGTCGAGGAGCCGGCCCAGACCGGCCATTCCCACCCATTCGTCGACCAAGTCTTGGCCGGGCATGCCTGGGGGTCGGATGACGTCTGCGTCGATGACTGAGCCGCCTTCGGGAAGGTAGTAGCTTCCTTCTCGAGGGGCTTGGATGGCGAACTGCACCTTGTGGTTGTAGATCTTGTAGTCGCCGCCAGTAGCCTCGGCCGAGATACCACCCCACAGGGCCGTTTCGTCGGTGACCGCCCCCACGCGGGCTTGGTCGGGGGCCAAGAGTACGGTCAGATCGGGGGTTAGGGTGTTGTTGGATTCGGGCGTGGGCGTGTTGCAAGCGGTGAGGGCGAGCAGCATCAGCAACGAGGTCATGTCATCTCCAGGGCGCACCCGAGACTATCGCTTGCGGCTAGAACATGCCCAACTGAACCACAGGTTTCCGGCCCTCGTCTTTGGGGTCGAACAGCAATCGACGCCCCTTGAGCGCACCTAAATCGAGGGCAAACCGACCGTCCTCGTCTTGGAGGAACACCACATGACCCACGGCACCGACCACCTCGCCGCGGATGTGTACGTCGTCTTGCAGGGGCAGGGGATTGACCGGAAAGCCACGGCTTTCCAGCGTAATACTGGGCGCCCACACCCACTTTGGCTCGTGGAGGAGTGGGTGGTACTGGATGGGAAGCTGCCGGGTGAGGTTCTTGAACGCCGCGGCGACGAGAGAGCGGGCCTCTTCGGCCTTCATGGGGGAGGCGAGCAGCGCCATCTTCTTCTGGCGGCGCATGATCTCGACGAAATCTCCGGTACCGGAGACGAGAATGTGCTCCATCTGCTTGATCATCGGGCCAGGACCCAAGCCGATGCGGGCGGCCCCTAAAGGGCCTTGTTCGACGATGCGCTGCTCTCCCCGTTTGGCGGACGTGGTGCCCACCTTGAGGGTGGGTTGTCCAAAACAGGCCAGGTACAGGGTGTGTGGGGCTTCACAGTGGCGCTTCATGGCCGAGGTGAGCCGGGGACAGCGGAAGCCATTACAGGTCATGCAGGGGCGGAACTTGTCTTTGGAGATGCAGTCGTCGCACTGGTGTCGCTTGACCGAGGCTCGACTGGGACAGGGCTTGAGTCTACCGTCCTCGAAGAACCCGATACAGCGGGGGCCGGGAAGTAGCTTGAAGTGTAGTTTTCCCTGGAGTTTCTTAGTCGTCGACGTGGTGGAATCACTGGCGCGTAGTCGCAGGGTTGGAACGCCGTCGGTCCAAGTGTAGCCGAGCGCGTGCTGTTCGGTTGACACCGCTACCTACGCCAGATGGGGCGTTGGGCGAGGATTGTTCCGGATGCATCGACCAATCGGACGTGCATGATGCCGGTGGCGCCGTCCAATGCCTCGGGGTGGACGCGCAGCCAGGCGTTGCTCCAGCCGACCTCGACGTCTAGCGGGCGGGAGACGAGTTGGTGTTTATTCTGCCAGATCTCGATGTGGATGGCGCCCGGCGTGGTGGACCAGCTGACGCTGATCTTGAAGGGCTTGTCGGTCTTGACCACCGCCTCGGAGCTGGGCCACGGTAAAATGGGGTCGTGGGTGCTGACCACGAAGCCGCTGATGTCGTGATTCCCGTGCTGCAAGGCTGTATCGGTGTCGAGCTCGGCCAGGCGTAGGAAGATCTCTCCGTCGGCATTTCGGCTGCGTAATGGCGGCAGCGCGACCGGGTCGCGCGCCTTGTTGCAGCCGCCGGAAGGCAGCTGGGGACCCAAGTCGGTGGGCCACATCCGTGTGAGCTGATCGAGGTTGGCTCGGGCGGGGCCGGTCATGGTCAGGCGACGGTTGACAAGGTTGGGTGGAACCAGGAAAATCTTGCGACGCGCGAGGGCCTCGTGGGCCTGGGCTGTGCGCTCAAGTTCGGCCTTGAGTCCGGCTGCGTGGGTGTGACCGGGCCGGGTAAGTAGGTAGTTCAGCTGGGGGCTGCTCCAGGTGCTGGAGCCGGCGGTGATGGTTCCCTGGGCTTCGGTGTCGAGCTTGTTTTGGTACTCAGGCCACACGGGGACCACCGGACCGTTTTGGTCGACCATGACCTCCCAGAAGTCGTCGAGGGGGGCACCGGACCAGGCTTCGAGTTCATTTCGGAGATCGAGAGGCTGGGCGAATCCGCCATGGGTGCGGAACACCTCGGCCATGAAGTCTTCGAGGTTCTTGCCGGACCGCACCTTGACCATCTCGGCCAGCATCCGAACCACCAGGGGACCGTGCAGGTAGTGCATATATTCGCGCTGGTCGGGGTCGGAGACCGAGTGGTCGTCGGCGAGCGGGGTGTGGGCGTAGTGGGGGTGCTCATCGCGTTTCTGGTTGTACACGTTGTACAGGCCGTTGAAGTGCAGCTGCTCCTCTTGGATGCCTGCGCCAGAGAGGGCGAGCACCTCGATGTAGGACGCCCAGCCCTCCATGAACCACTGATCTTCGGGGCGGGCCATGTAGATGCCGTCGGGGGCGTACTCGTTGATGGGGTGCGCGAACCTGTGGCCGAGGAGGAGCCAGTTCTTCATACCGGCTTGGGGACGTTCGTAGCAGGTGCCAGACGCACCGGCGCCACTCCACACCGTCGCCATCTCGGGGCCCGGTGGCGTGAACACGATGGAGAAGGGGCGACCCAGATCGAAGCCCAGTCGGGTGTGGAACCACTGGCCCATAGCGGTAGACTTGTCGGCGAGGGTGGCGGCGTCTTCCCAGGGGTCGAAGGTCCAGACACGAAGCTCGGTGTCGCCGAGTTGGGTGCGTTTGGCGGAGAAGGGGCCGAGCCCAATACAGCCGGACTGAGTGATCGACGCCCGCATGCGAGGGGTGAGCGTGGAAGAAAGATGCCAGGCCCCGTCGGCGGTTTTATCCATGGCGGAGGCAACGTTCCAGCCCTTGGGGACCTCGAAGTGCCACCGTACATCGGCGTATTTCTGCACGTCTTTCGGGTACCAGAGCACCCGACCGTCGAAGGCCGCCCACCGTTTTGTGACCAGCCCCTGATGGCCGTGTCGGCCTATTCCACCCGGTCGGACGATGAACTCAAGGCTCATGGCGTCGTCGCCCGCCGCGATGCGTACCCGACGCTTCTCGATAGGGACGTCGAGGGTGGCGCCGCTGCCGTCTTTGGCCACCAACCCGCTGGTCTTGATCTCGGCCGGGTTGGCTACCGACTTCCACCAGAAGGGTTCGCCGGCGGGTAGGCCATGCACCTCTTCGCGGATGTGCAGCGTGCCATCGGCGTGGGTGGCGTCGACGTAGATGTCGAGTACAGGGCCGTTTGGCGCGGGTTCGGCGTCGACCCCAGCCGAGGCCAACAGGCCGCCTGTCCCCAGCAAGAGGGCGGTGCCGAGGAGGCCGGCGGAACGATTTCGGATGGAGATGAGGTGCTTCACGGGCAGAGGCTAACCTGGTTTTTGACTGTCGCGCAGCAGGGGAAGTCCAGGGCTGTCGTCGTGGGCAAAGATAACCGCGGTTTTCATGTGGCCGACCTCGGGTCGGGTGGCCAAATGGTCCATGGTCACATCGTACAGATGCTGAGCGTCACGGACGGCGACGTGAATCAGAAAATCATCGTCTCCACCAAGACTATAGGAGGCCAGCACCTCGGGAAGACTCTTCAAGTGCACCCGGAATTCGTTGAACATCTGGCGGGAGTGATCTCGAAGTTGAACCGAAACCATTGCCTGTAAACCCACGCCCATGGCTGCAGGAGCGACGCTGGCGTTGTAGCCTCGCAGGGCGCCTTGGACTTCTAGGGACCGAACTCTGCGCAAGCAAGAACTGGGCGACAAACCTACGAAAGCCGAGAGTTCCTTGTTGCTGATGCGCGCATTATTCTGTAGTCGGGCCAAAATTTGAAGATCGATTGCGTCTAGGTGGTCGAATTGAGGCATCTTTGCAATTCCATTCGATTGGAGAGTGTATAATAATAGATTATTCTATTGGTATGACAAAGCACGCAATAATGAGTCATATTCAGCCACAGCGTCTCGACGATGAGGCCATGCACACCTTTGCCCTGGCCTATGTGCAGGCCTTTCGAAGGATGGGTGCGCCCGCGCATCTACTGGAGGACTCCATGGAGCGTTTCGCTGAAAGAACGGGGGTTTCACTACAGTTTCACGCGTTCCCAGGGGCGATCTTCGCCGCGAACCGGGTCGGCACCCAGATGTTGTCGGTGTCGGGTGGATTTCCACAACTCGATAGACTCGGCGCGCTTGAAGATCTCGCGGAAGCAGTTTCCACGGGTGCATTGTCACCGTCCGCGGGTCTGGCCTTGCTTCGATCTCTCGAGCAAAAATCCACGCGATTCGGTCGGCCAATGACGGTACTCGGCTTCGCGGTCGCCAGCGGTACCGCAGTGGGATTCTTCGGTGGAGGCCCCACCGAGGCCGGTGTTTCAGCGGTGATTGGCGGGATCTCGGGTGTGCTCTCGGTGGTGTTCACTGGACGCCCCGAGGTGTCGCGCCTTGTGGACGTGCTCGCCGGGGCGCTGGGGGCCTTCTTGGTGCACACGGTGGCTCAGGTTGTACCGCTGGGCGGAGAGATCGCACTGGTGACAGGCTTAATCGTCTTGTTGCCCGGATTCTCGCTGACCGTGGCGCTCACTGAACTGTCCACGGGGCACCTGGTCTCGGGCACCACGGGCTTGGCTGCTGGCGCATTGGTCTTCCTTGAGCTGGGCTTTGGCGTGGCGCTGGGAAGTCGATTCGCCGAGTTTCTCTGGGGTCCGGTGACCTGGCAAGTGGCGGGCTCGTTACCCCACTGGTGGGAGCCGGTGGCCCTGGTGGGGGTTTCGTTGTCCTTCGGTGTGCTGCTACAGGCTCGGCGCCGTCACTTGGCCTGGGTGTTCATCGCCTGTGCCACCGCGCTGTACGGGGCACAGATTGGTGGCGCGGTGCTCGGTCCGGAGCTGGGAGGAGGTATCGCGGCCTTCTTGGTGACGGTGGTGGCGAACGCGGTCTCACAGCGCTGGCAGCTGCCAGGGGCGGTCATTCAAGTCCCGGGGATTCTACTTCTGGTTCCGGGAGCGGTGGGGTTCCGCTCGGTGACAGCGCTGTTGCACAACGACGCGCTAGCGGGCATAGAGTCGGCGTTCTCGATGGCGATGGCGGCGATGGCGTTGGTGGGTGGCTCGCTGCTGGGCGCTGCGGTGATTGTCCCCACCAAGTGAGGGTCGCGGCTCTTCGCTGGCCACCACCTGGGACCTCTTGGTGCCAGAGGTGGTAGGGTCCCGGCATGCCAAATATCGAATTGCACGCCAAGAAGAAGGTCTCCTCGTTCCGCATGATCGCCATGGGCACCTGGCAGACCGCCAAAGACCCCAGCGTCTACGGCAGCATGGACCTCCCCATGGACAAAGCCATGGATTACCTTGCGGAATACCGCGAGAAGTCGGGGCGTCGACTCACCATCAGTCACATGATGTGTAAGGCGATGGCTGGGGTCCTCGAAGAGATCCCAGACGCCAACGCGATGATTCGGTTCAACAAGCTCTACCTCCGCGAAGACGTGGCCATCTTCTTCCAAGTGGCCATGGAAGACCCCGAGACTGGTCAGATCGATCTCTCGGGTGTCACGGTTCATCGAGCCAACAAGAAGTCGCTGCCCAACATCCTTGACGAGTTCGAGAGAGAGGCCGCTAAGGTGCGCGCCGGAAAAGACAAAGACAAAGAACAAACTCGGCAAACGTTTAAAAAGATGCCGGGCTGGTTGGTGGGCTACGTGCTCGACTTGATCTCGCTGCTCACCTACACCCTGAACATCGATCTGTCGTGGGCCGGGATTCCCACAGACGTCTTTGGTTCGATGATGGTCACCAACGTGGGCTCTCTGGGCCTGGATACCGCGTTTGTTCCGTTGGTTCCGTATAGCAAAGTGCCGCTGTTGGTCGCCTTGGGCGCCTTGAAGAAAGTGCCGGTGGTCAACGACCAAGACGAGATCGTGATTCAGAAGCAGATGGGGCTGTACGTCACCTTCGACCATCGGGTGCTCGACGGATCTCACGCATCGAAGATGTCGGCGGTGCTGCGCAAGTGGTTCGCCGACCCCTACACGTACTTCGGACCCATCCCTGAGACTGCCGCCAAATAGCGCGAACCCTCACCAATTTCTTCGGGTCAGACGGGTCTAGCACGACGTCAACGCGGAGAGGGGCCACACCGGCCCGCCCAAGCGCATCAGCCTCCAGACTGTACCCGTAGCCCTTGGCGATGCCATCCGGGACCTCAACCGCGCCAGGTCATGGTGAGGGACATTACGCATCGCTGACCTCTTGATCTCGCGAGCTTTTTGTCCTAACTATAGACTTCGACAACCCGAGTTCTCGCGATGAACGTTTACCAGCTCGCCTGGCGAAACCTGCGAAGAAACAGCCGCCGTACTTCTGTGACGGTTGGGGCAATGACCTTTGGGTTGTGGGTGATGATCCTGTATTCCGGCTTGGTCGGCGGAATGATGGCCGGGATGGAGAAGGACATCCTCGACTTCGACCTGGGCGATGCCCAGATTCACGCCGCGGACTACCTGGACGATCCGTCCCTTTACTCCCGAATCGACAATGTCGGTGCGTTGCTTAAGAAGCTGGATGATGCGGGTTTGGTGTCTACGCCAACCCTCACCGCCGGCGGGCTAGGCGCGTCCGGCGAGGCTTCAGCGGGTGTCTCGATCCGCGGTGTCGATGTGGCCCGAAACAAGGCAGCGCTGCGCATAAACGAACGGGTGGCGGCAGGCGAGTGGCTGGACGACGCGAAGCCCAAGGACGTGGTGATTGGCTACCGACTGGCCCGAATCTTGGGTGCCGAGCCGGGCTCTGAGCTGCTGATGCTCACCCAAGGAACCGACGGTTCTATGGCGAATGATCTGTATAATATCCGAGGTGTGCTGAGCTCTGTTGCCGAAGGTATCGACCGAAGCGGCGTGTTGATGACCGAGGCCGCTTTCCGCGAGCTGATGGTGATGCCCACGGGTGCCCACGGCATTGTGGTGCGTCGGCCGGTCGCGATGCCCATGGGCGTGTTCGAGGCCACCGTTAAAGAGATCGGTGGCGACCACGACACCCAGACCTGGCGTGAGTTAATACCCCTGGTCGCGCAGATGGTAGATACGGCAAAAGTAACGATTTACCTGGTGTTTGGCATCGTATACATCGCGATCGGAATCCTGATTCTGAACGCTATGCTGATGGCGGTCTTCGAGCGAATACGCGAGTTTGGCGTGCTTAAGGCCATTGGGGTTAGCCCGTGGTCGGTGTTCTCGATGATTGTCGTCGAGTCTGTCCTACAGACTGCTATCGCCGTCGCCATTGGCGTCACGCTCTCCCTCCCCTTCGCCTGGTATCTACAGACCTATGGGCTAGCGGTCGCCTCTTTGAGCGGCACGTCGATGATGGGGATGGTGATGCAGCCTGTATGGATGGGCCAGTTCAACGCCGAGAGCTTCCTGGGACCCATCACCGTGCTGAGCGTTATTGTCGGTGGTGCAATTATCTATCCGGCCGCCAAGGCCGCCATTATCAACCCCCTCGACGCCATGAGGCATCCGTGAACCTCGGACCCTCCATGGCGGGCGTCGCCTGGCGCAACTTGTGGCGCAACAAACGCCGCACCCTGCTCACCCTAACGGCCATCGCCTTCGGCATGTTCTTGGCCATTTTGATGACCGCGATGCAGGACCAGTCTTTCGCCGATATGATTGATACCGCGGCCCGAATGGGCGGTGGTCATGTGACGGTCCAGCACCCCGAGTATATCGACACGCCCACGCTCACTCGGACGGTGGAGCACGCGGGCGAGGTCATTGAAATTGCCGAGCGCAACCCTTTGGTCGAGAAAGGGGTACCTCGGATTAGCGGTCAGGCAATGATTGCTACCGCGAAGGCTAGTTATGGCGCCTATTTTGTGGCGTACGACCCAAGCCTCGAGAACGACCAGACCCTAAGATTTCTCGAGGGCGTGGTCGACGGCGAGATGCTCGCCCAGGACAGCGGAAATGGCGTGGTCATCGGCAAGAAGCTGGCGGCTAATCTGGGGGTTGGGCTGGGCGACAAAGTCGTGTACACCCTGATCGACAAGCATGGAGAGATCATTGGTTCCCTGGGGCGGGTGCGCGGCATCATTGGCACCGGTGCCGCGTCCATGGACGCAGCGCTGTTGATGCTCCCCATTGACCACCTCCGCGAACAGCTCGGCTACGCGCCCGACGAGGTGACTCAGGTCGCGCTGTTCCTCAATGACTCTCGCAAGAGCGCTACGGTCACTGCGCATCTGAAACCGCAGCTCCTCAACCACGGCGACGCGCTCACCTGGTACGAGGTGTCGCCCGAACTTTCGGGGTTCATCGCCATGAAAGTTGGTGGCGCGCGGTTTATGGAGCTGGTGGTACTCATCTTGGTGGCGGCGTCTATTTTCAACACGCTATTTGTCAGCGTCATCGAGCGCACGCGAGAGTTTGGAATCCAGCTTGCCATCGGTTATAGCCCATTGCAAATCGCTGCTATGGTCATTTGGGAGAGCTTCTGGTTGGCCCTGTGTGGCGTGCTCGCGGGCGGGCTGGTCAGCTACGGGCCGTACAAGGCGCTCGCGGCCAACGGAATCGACATCTCTGCGCAGCTGGGCGACAACCCGGTCGAGGTGGCCGGTGTTGGCATGAATACCGTACTCTCGGTGGGTATCTCCCCCGAAAACGTCTACATCATCGTCGGTGCTGTCGTGCTCTCCACGTTGTTGGCTGGCCTGTACCCCGCCTGGCGGGCGGGGCGCGTGCAGCCCGTCGAAGCCATCAAGTTGGTCTGAGGAGTTCCATGGGAAATACAATCGTCGAGCTCGACAACGTGACGCGGGTTTATCAGCAGGGTGAGGTTCAGGTTCGTGCCCTTCGCGGGCTTAACCTCACCATTAAAGCCGGTGAGTTTACTGCGCTGGTGGGCCCGTCGGGCTCGGGGAAGACCACCGCGTTGAACCTCATCGGCGCCCTCGACAAACCCACCACAGGCACCGTCAAGCTCGAGGGCGTAGACCTGGGTTCGCAGAGCCGCAAGCAGCGCTCGCAACTGCGCCGCGATCGGATCGGTTTTGTGTTTCAGGCGTACAACCTAATTCCCGTACTCACCGCATACGAGAATGCGGAGGCGGTGCTGGCCCTTCAGGGCGTGTCTAAGGCCGACCGCAAGAAGCGGGTGATGTCGTTGCTGACAGAGCTTGGTTTGGGCGGAATGGAAGACCGCCGGCCCAGTCAGCTGTCGGGCGGTCAGCAGCAGCGGGTGGCCATTGTGCGCGCCATCGCCGCGAATCCGGTGGTGGTATTGGCCGACGAACCCACCGCCAATGTCGACTCCGAGACGGCCGAAAAGCTCCTAGAAGTGATGGGGACCCTCAACAGCGAGCTGGGTATTACCTTCATCTTCTCCACCCACGACCCACGGGTGATGACCCATGCCCGTCGCGTAATCACCTTGGTGGATGGCGTAGTTTCAAGTGACGAATACAAGGAACCACGCTGAGCACTCGGCTTGGGAGCGGATGGCCCATCGATAGATGCAGGCGGATCTTGCGAGGGTCAGATAGGTTGCTCGGCCGCACCCTTGGAGATGGCATGACCTTCCGACTGGCCGCAATCGCTTTGTTAAGCACCCTCGTTGCTTGTGGGGGCTCCGAGAAAGACACGGACTCCGAGACCACGGGTACCGATCCCGTGACGACCACCAGTACGACGACCACGGGTACGACGACCACGGGTACGACGACCACCGGAACGACGACCACCGGTACGACGACCACCGGTACGACGACCACGGGTACGACGACCACCGGTACGACGACCACGGGTACGACGACCACGGGTACGACGACCACCAGTACGACGACCACCAGTACGACGACCACCGGTACGACGACCACTACGCCGCCGCCAAATCAGGCTCCGGTCGCCGTCGACGACGCGGACGCCGTGGACGAGGGCGCGCTGATTGTGATCCCGTTGTCCTCCAACGACTCCGACGTCGACCAGGGACTCGACCTCGGCAGCCTGTTGATTGTGACCGCACCGAGCGCTGGCCTGCTCACCGTGAACGCCGACGGCAGTGTGGACTACGCCCACGACGGCAGCGAGACCGGGGTCGATCGATTCACCTACACCATCGATGACCTGTTGGGTGCCACGTCGAACGTCGCGACGGTCGATGTGACCGTCAATCCCATCAACGATCCGCCCACCGCCTTCGACGACGTCATGGTGGCCGACCGGTCCCTGGTTACGCAGTTCAACTTGGCCCGCAACGACACTGACCCCGACGATGGCCTCGATCTCGCCAGTATCCAAATCACCAGCCCGCCCTCGGTCGGAAACTTGATCATGAACGTCGATGGCACGGTCGATTACGCCCACGACGGCTCTGCGGGCTCGTTTGACACCTTCTCCTACCAAATTAGCGACCTCTCAGGGGCCCTCTCCAATGTGGCTATCGTAGACATCACGGTGCAAGACGTGGTGCTGCGGGCGGGCGACTTGGTCGAAGGCGACTTGGTGATCACCGAGATCATGCAGAACCCCGCGGCTGTCTCCGACAATGACGGTGAGTGGTTCGAGTTCGTCAACGCCGCGGCTTTCGAGATCGATCTCGACGGCCTCGAGGTGAGCGACGCTTCAGGTGTGATGTTCACGGTCTCGGGCGCTACTCGGGTCGCGCCCGGCGACTACGCGCTCTTTGTCCGTGTTGGCGACCCCCTCCTGAACGGCGACCTTCCTCGAGCAACCTACGACTACGCCGGCGGTGCAAATCTGCTCAACGGGGCCGGCGAGCTGATTCTGGGTGTGGGCCCCACCGTCATCGACGAGGTGTTCTGGGACGGCGGCTTCACCTTCCCCGACCCCTCGGGCGCGTCCATGCAGCTTAGCGACGGCGTGCTCGACGTGTTCGACAACGATGTGGGCGCCAACTGGTGCGAGGGCACCTTGGCCTATGGCGATGGCGACCTGGGTACGCCCGGTTCTGCCAACGTGGTCTGTGTGTTTAACGTGGGCCCCACCGCCTTCGACGATGGTCCGTTCGACGTCGATGCCGGCGTAAGCACTCAACTCGACTTGGCCTTCAACGACACCGACCCGGATGATGGCGTCGATCTGGCCAGCATCGCGATCACCTCTCCGCCTACCCATGGCAGCGTCTTGGTCAACGCCGACGGCACCGTCGACTACACCAACGACGGCCTAGGCGATCTGTCCGACGCCTTTGCGTACACCATCGCCGATCTATCGGGCGTGGTGTCCAACGAAGCCGGTGTGCTGCTCAACGTGGCCCCGGTCAGTACGGCGATGCCGGTCGCCGATCTCGTCCCTGGCGACTTGGTCGTCACCGAATTCATGCCCAACCCGGCCGCCGTCAGCGACACCGTTGGCGAGTGGTTCGAGGTGTACAACGCGACCGGGGTCGAGGTCGACCTGAATGGTCTCGAGGTCTCCGACCTGGGTTCCGAACTGTTCACCGTCACCGGTAGCCTTGTGGTCGCCGCCGACGACTATGTCTTGTTCGTTAAGAACGCCGATCCGCTGCTTAACGGAGGACTTCCTGCGGGCGACTACGCCTACGGAACCGGCATGACGCTCGCCAACAACAGCGACGAGATTTCGCTGTGGAACGGCGCCACCGTCATCGACACCATCTCCTACGACGTCGCCACGGTGTGGGCGGTCGCGAGTGGATTTGCCAGTCAGTACCCTTTGACGCCGGACGCTGCGCTCAACGACGATGGCGCGCTGTGGTGCGAAGCCACCAACGCATACGGCGACGGCGACGTTGGCACACCAGGCGCCGCGAACAGCGCTTGTGCGGTCAACATCACACCGGTCGCGGCCGACGACGGCCCGGTTCAAGTCGACGCGGGCTTGGCCGTGAACATCGATCTGGCCGTCAACGACTCCGATGCCGATGATGGCCTAGACCTGGCCAGCATTGTCGTCGTCACCGACCCGACGAACGGCTCCGTTCTGGTGAACCTCGACGGCACCGTGGACTACACCCACGGGGGCGGTGTCGACACCGCCGATAGCTTCACCTACACCATCGACGACACCACGGGGGCCACCTCCAACGAGGCGACGGTCACCGTGGAAGTGATTCAGGCTCCGGATGTGGCCACCATCGACGACCTCATCGTCGGCGACTTGGTCATCACCGAGGCGACGCAGAACCCCGACATGGTCTCCGATGGCGACGGCGAGTGGTTCGAGATCTACAACGCCTCTGGTTTCGAGGTCGATCTCGAGGGTCTGGAAATCTCGGACCAGGGCTCCGACCTGTTCACCGTCACCGGCAGCCTGGTGGTTGCCGCGGACGCGTACGTGCTGTTCGTCAAGAACGACGACCCGGTTGCCAACGGCGGTCTTCCCGCCGGCGACTACACCTATGGAAGTGGCATGACGCTCAGCAATGGCGCCGACGAGATCGTCGTCAGCGCGGGTCTGTTGGTCATCGACGAAATCCTCTGGGATGGAGGCCCCCAGTGGCCGGTTCCGACGGGCCGGTCCATGCAATTCCCGGACGCGCCGGACGCGACGCTGAACGATGATGGCCTCCTGTGGTGCGAGGGCTGGCGCGTGTTTGGCGACGGCGATCAAGGCACGCCCGGTGCCGCGAACGACCTCTGTAACGAAGTGCCGGTCGCCCTCGACGACTTCCCCGCCGACGCCGACAGCAGCGTCGTCAACGTCTTCGACCTGGCCCTCAACGACAGCGACGCCGACGATGGCCTCGACTTGGGCAGCATCATCATCTCCACCCAGGCCGCCAACGGCACCACCGCGGTCAACGCTGACGGCACGGTCGACTACACGTACGACGGCCTGGGCGGCATCGCCGATAGCTTCGGCTACCTCATCGCCGACTCCCGCGGCTTCTACAGTAACGAGGCGTTCGTCAGCTTCGCCGTCCTGATCACCAGCAACCTCGCTCCGACGGCTGTCGACGACGCCGACGGGGTCGATGCCGGTCTCACGGTCACGATCGACGTTGCGGCTAACGACACCGACCCCGACGACGGCCTCGATCTCGGCAGCGTGGTGGTCCTCAGCGGCCCCGTCAACGGAACCCTGCTCAACAACGGCGACGGCACCCTGGACTACACGCACGATGGCGGTCCGGCGACCGCCGACTCGTTCACCTACACCATCGATGATAACGGTGCGGCAACCTCCAACCAGGCGACGGTCAGCATCAGCATCATCCAGGCAGGTGGGCCCCTCCTAGTGGGCAACTTGCTGGCCGGCGACTTGGTGGTCACAGAGATTATTCAGAACCCCGACGCCGCCACCGACACCGACGGCGAGTGGTTCGAGATTTACAACGCCTCTGGCTCCGAGGTCGACCTCGATGGCCTTGAGGTCTCTGATTTGGGGTCCAACGCCTTTACAGTTATGGGCCAAACGCTGGTCTCCGCCGGTGCCTATGCGGTGTTCGCCGCCAACGCCGACCCGCTGCTCAACGGCGGATTACCGTTTGTCGACTACGCATTCGGCAGCGCAATGTCCCTGGCCAACGGGGACGATGAGGTGATTCTAAGCGTGGGCGTACTGACCATCGACGAAGTGCTTTGGGACGGTGGGCCCCTCTTCCCCGACCCCACCGGTGCCTCCATGAGCCTCAACGCTTCAAGCACGGACGCCACCTCCAACGACAATGGCTTGAACTGGTGCGAGGCGGCTACCGTTTACGGAAGCGGCGACTTGGGAACGCCGGGTGCCGCGAATCCCGGCTGTCCGTAGTTCGTCGATAGGCGGACCGTCGTTGGTGAGACGGCTCGTTGAGCCGTGGCGCCTAGCCGTCAGTCCAGGTCGTCGGGGTAGCTCGCTTGGTACAGCTCGGAGTAGGGCGCCAGGCGCTCCACCCATGGCCACAGGTGCGTCCACAGCTCTAAAACTTCTGGATTGTCGCTGGAGAACAGGTCATTGACCTCGGTC
>JAACDH010000056.1 GCA_009936995.1 Rhodobacterales bacterium | reverse complement strand
CGGAACGTCTTCGGTGTTGCGCGCGGTGCACAGCCCAATGGCCACGCCGGTTGCTGGCCTTGGCCCCATGGTCGACCGCTGGGCGCGTTCCGTGGGACTGAAGCGTGAGCCTACTCGTATGCGGGTCGAGATCGCCCTCGAGCTGATCAGCGCCCCCTCCGGCAACATCGACGCCCTCACCGAGTTGATTCGCCCCACCGGTGTCCCGGCCCGGTCCAGTGGCATCGGAAGCGTGCAGATGGGGCGCGTCAGCGAACGCCACACGCTAATCCGAGAACTGGTGTCGTATATCGCCACTGATCGGCCGGTCGTGGTGTGGCTTGATGACGTCCAATGGGGTCTCGACAGCCTCGAATTCGTGCAGTATCTGCAGAAGTACGAGCCCGCGTTACCGGTGTTGTTTGTGCTCACGGTTCGGTCAGAGTCCCTGCACCGCTCCTCCCCCGAGGCGTCGATGCTTCACGAGATTAGCGGACAGCCTCGAAGCCGGAAGATAATGGTCGGCCCGCTGCACGACCGCGACCGCGCGGTTCTGCTGCGCGACGTCCTACGTCTGGGATCGGATCTGGCCGCTACAGTCGATAACCATACCGGCGGTAACCCACAGTTTGCCGTCCAATTGGTCACGTCATGGGTGCGCCAAGGTGCCCTTCGCAAGGGGCGTGGTGGCTGGGCGCTCAAGTCTGGTATCCACGTCGAGATCCCCGACGACTTGCACGCCGCATGGAGCCAAGCCATCGCCGCGTTGCTCGACACCCGGCCCGAACAAGACGCCCTGGCGCTTGAGCTCGCCGCGGCGCTGGGTCGGCAGGTCGACGATGCCGAATGGCGAGCGGTGTGCGCTCGAGCGGGCTGCGAGCCGCAGCGCGGATTGGTTGAGTCGCTGCTGAATCGACAGCTGATTCAGGCTGTAAATCCTGATCAAGAATGGGCATTCTTACACGGGATGGTGCACGAATCTGTGATTCGAAGGGCCCGCGAGGGTGGACGTTGGAAGTCTCATAATCGCGCTTGTGCCGGCTACCTGGTCAACAGCCCACAACACATCAATTCGGCGCGGCTCGCACGGCATTTGTCGGCCGCTGGCGACGACTCAGCGGCCTTGACACCCATGCGTGCGGCGATCTCGGAACGGGTGAGCGAGGGGCAGTATCGCGAAGCTGAGATCCTGTTGTCTGAGTTGGACAGCATGCTCGAACGGCTCGGACACGACGAAGACGCCCCAGCGCAGGGTTGGAGTCACGTCCTTCGGGCGCGCATGTTTCGCTTGCGTCGGGAGTACAAGAACGCCGCCATTTCGGCGGAGGCCGGAGAACGGGTGGCCCGGGCCGGAAACGACCCACGAGCGCTACTTGACGCGCTGCTCGAACGGGGACGCCTCGAAATTCGCGGCGGCGCGCCCGGAGCAGCTCGGGACCGTCTGGCCGAAGCGTCCTTGATCGCTCGAACCTTGGGCGACCCTTTACGCATCGCCGAAGTCGACCGAGATCTTGGCTACGCGTTTGGTCGGCTCGGTGAGGTTGTGCGCGCCCGGGAGCTGTTCATGCGTGCTGTTGCCACCTACCGCCGTCAAAAGCGAGAAGACTTGGCTGGCGAGGTCTGGATGGGCTTGGCCGAGATTGGTCGTTCATCTGGGCGGAACGACCTAGCGCGCAAATGGGCCGAGGAGGCGCTGCGCTGCTTCAAGCTTCAAGGCAGTCGGTGGGGCATGGCGGCGGCGCTGAACACTGTAGCCGATCTACGCCGACTCAGCGGTGATCTCGATGGGGCCGAGCGCCAATTTCGTGAGGTGCTCGAACAGTATGAGCTGCTGGGCATCGCCGAGGGCGCCATGGCCCGGCTTAACTTGGCGTTGGTCCTGCTGGCGCGAGAGCGTTGGCGCGAGGCCCGTTCCGAGCTGCAGCGATTCAAGGTGGCCGTAGCGACAGGGTACCCCCTGGCGCGGGCCGCAAGTCACGCGGGTTTGGCGGCCTGCGCGGCTCACAGTAAGGACTGGACAGATGTCCAGCGAAATCTGCTCCACGTGCGCTCCGCCACAGAAGAGGGGGTCATTCACGACGTTGATTTAGCAAACTTACTTCAGCTGACGGGCACATTGGCGGCGGTGAATGGGCAGCGGCGTCACGCTCGCCAGGCGCTCAAGCTTGCGCTGAACCAGTGGAGGGCGCTGGGTCGTGAAGCACAGGCTAAGGCGGTAGAAGAGGCATTGAGAACGCTCTAGTCGTCGATTTCTTCGTGCGAAGGGCTGTATAAAGCGCGCAGGGACTGCATCACCACCGACCACGGGCCTACTACCCTGCGTGCCGGCGGTAAGCTGTTGAGCATCACTCGACCATAGCGGCGGTCATGAACGCGGCGGTCGAGGATCAGCACCGCGCCTATGTCGTTCTTGGAACGAATCAACCGACCGTAGCCTTGGCGAAGCTTGATGACAGCTTCGGGAAGGCTGTAGGCCAAGAAGGGGTCGAGTCCCTTGCCTTTGGCCTGCTCGTGCCGAGCTTGCCGAAGCGGGTCGGTGGGCACTCGGAAGGGCAGTCGGGGAATCATCACCAGGCGCAGACCGCGTCCGCGAACACTCACGCCCTCCCAGAATGAGTCGGTACCGACCAACACCGCTCGGTCATTCTCGCGGAAGCGCTGGAGGAGCTGGGTTCGACCAGACTCTCCCTGGACCACGAACGGGCGACTTGGTTCAGCCTTACGCAAGGCGGCAGCGAAGATTCGCACAGCGTTGTAGCTGGTGCAGAGGATGAAGGCGCCGCCATCGCTGATTCGGATGGCGTCGACCATGACCTTCGAAATTTCCTCATGGTATTCGGGCCGATTCGGTGGCGGTATGTCTCGGGGTAGGCCGAGGATTGCCTGCGACGCGTGGTCGAACGGAGAGGCATAGTGTTCCGTCTTTGGGTCGACCAGTCCGTGGCGTCGTTGCCAGTACGTGAAGCGACCGTTGACAGAGAGTGTTGCCGACGTACTCACCGTACCGGGGAGTGGATTCCAGAGCACCCGGCGCAGGGCGGAACCGACGTCTATGGGGGCCGAACAGATAGCCGCACCCTTGTCTCCGCGGCGAGAGCGAGCCGGCTCGATCCACCGGACGGCCTCGGGTCCCGAGTCTAGGAAAGTCTGGGCGACGTCGGCCTGACCGGCCAGGCGACGGCGGGCGCGCCGCACGTCAAGAAGCGGTTGAGAGTCTACTTCTTTGAGATGGATATCGGCGAACAACTGTTCGATGGCGTCGAGATCTTCGGATGCGGAACGAAGTTCGTGGGCGACGTGAGCGATGTCGGGCGAGACGCCCATTTGCCAATCTTGAGACTGCGCGTACGTCTCGGTGATGCGGAGAGGGGCGCCATCGCTCTTGAGGCATCGCTGGGCGATCTGCTCGGACACATGCTGAATGGAGCCGGCGAGGGCGCTGAGGTTTCCCTGGCACACGGTGGCGCGGTCCATAAGCTCGCTGCGTTGGGGAGGGGCCAGCTGTGAGTTCTTTCCGCCGTGTCGTTCGATCATTCGCGACAACCCACCCCGTCGTCGCTTGCGGTCGAGCAAGGGCAGCACCGCACGTCGAACGGCCATGGCGGTGAGGCGTTGGGCGCCGGCCCCGGTGGTTGCGTCTTCCAGGTGATGGGCTTCGTCGAGCACTACCCGCGCAACCTTAGGTAGGATGCCTCGACCCAATCGGTCGACGAGGAATCGGTCGGAGAGCAGTAAGGCGTGATTCACCACCAGCAGGTCAGCGGCGGCGGCTTCTCGACGGGCCTTGTAGTAATGGCACTCTGCGTAATGGGGGCAGCGGGTAGAGAGCGTGAGGTCGCTGTCGGACATCACCCGTTACCACAGGGCGCGGTCTACGGCAAACGGAATATCCGTGCGCATACCATCGGCAGTGGAACCAGCCCAGCCTTGTACGGCCTCTAGGTCTTGCCGTTCGCTTTCAGGTCGTTCCTGGTCTTCTTCGAGGGCCAGGCCCAACCTTCGTTTGCAGAGGTAGTTGTTCCGACCTTGGAGCACGGCGTAACGGACCTCAAGCCCTCCGCGCTTGAGGAGCGGCAAGTCGCTGTGGAGGAGCTGGCTTTGCAGCGCCCGGGTGTAGGTGCTGATCACCACCTTTGCGGCGTTTGCTTGGGCCCACAGGGCGGCTGGAACCAAGTAGGCAAGTGACTTCCCGGTTCCGGTGCCCGCCTCGACCACTAGGGGTTCATTGTTCTCGAAGGACCGGGCCACGTCTTGGGCCATGCTCAGTTGTGCTTCGCGGAACTCCCAGCCGTCCATGGCTTTGGGGAGTCCCTCGACGAAAAATCGGCGTAGGTCATCATCGTTGACGGGTTCGGCGATCTGGCGATGGGGTTCGACCACCCAGTTTGAACGACTGGCCTGGCTGTCGACGATGATGAAACCCACGCCGTTCTCGCCATAGATGTGCGCTAACTGCATGTCGGCGTCGGAGGGTTGGAGGTTGCCGCTCGGATGGTTGTGGATGACCACCTGTCCGGCTTTTGGGCGATCGATAAGCGCATTGACTCTGTCGGCGCGGCCTCTACAGGTGACCTGTGCGGCAATCACCACGCCCTCTTCGACGTCTCCGAGCGCGAAAACCTCAACACCCTGCGCTTCGGAAATGGCGTCGCGTAGCACGTTGGCGACGCTGGGGTGGAGTCTGGAACGGGGAGGTAGGGCCATATTGTTGTCGTATGTCGAATCGCCTCGACACGCATTGCCCTAGATCCTGTACCGTGGCGCTATGGAAATGCTTCTGGCAGCCTTGGTGATGCTCACGGCCCAGTTGGTCAAGGCCACGACTGGCTTTGGGGCCGGTCTGGTGGCCATTCCCGCGCTGTCTATCTTGTGGGGAACAGCCGACGCCATGGCCGTGCTTGCCTGCACCGAAACGGTCGCCGGTGTGGGCCTCTTGGCGGGTGTTCGGAACGATCTCAACCCCAAGCTCGTGCTCCTTTCGGTCGGCTTGTTGTTGCCTGCGATGTGGGTGGGAACCGGCCTTCAGTTGGTGCTATCGGTTGAGAGTGTCCGAGGCGTCCTCGCCGTACTGGTCTTCGTATTTGGGCTGCAGATGGTCTGGAATCCTGTGGTGCACGGCAAGGGGCGAGGAGAGCCGCTTCCCAAAGCGGCATACACGACTGGGGCCATCGCCAGTGTAGCGGGCGGGATATTGGGCGGACTGGTCGGCGCCTTCGGTCCTCCGCTGGTGGTTTGGTGTCGCCGGTGGCTTGACGATGCCCACATGCGCGCGCATCTGATCGCGGTGTTCTTCCCAACGTCAGTAGTGCTGCCGCTGATGCTTTGGATGCGCGGAGCGCTCTCCGAGCACGTGCCGTTTCGGTTCGGACTGATGCTGATTCCGATGGGGGTCGGTGCGTGGTTGGGAACGCGCTTGGCACCCTTGCTCACACCGGCTCAGTTTGGTCGAGCAGTGGGCGTGTTGTTGTTGGCCTGCGCGGGTCTACTGGTCCATGCGGTGATCCCTTGATTGCGGGCCACAAGCGTGCCGGGTAATCGAGCGCCATGAGCATCGTCGACTTCGAACTATTGCTGTCCCGAAACGTGTTTGGTCCCCGCGAGGTCTCCAGAGCTGGTGATCTGTGGCGGCTCTGCCAAGATGCGGCGTTGCTAGGGTCGAGCGCCCGTGGGTGGGACCCCGCCCGTTATCGCCGTGAAGGGGTGGCCTTCGTGCTTCGCAGAATGACGGCGGTACACCTCAAACAGGTGGCGTTTGGCGACCCCATCACCGGAACGACCTGGGTGAGCAGTTTTCGCCGTGGAATGTTCAGCAATCGCCAGATTCGGATGGAGGTGCAGGGTCAGCGGGTCACGGAGGCCACGCAAGAGTGGGTGCACGTGAGTCAGCCCGAGCTGCAGATCACGCGTGCGCCCGCATCGCTGATAGCGGACTTTGCCGTCGCCGATCTCGAGCCCGACGTTTGCTTTCCCGTGTTTTTGGCGGCGACAGGACCCGAATTCGAGTTCGGT
>JAACDH010000410.1 GCA_009936995.1 Rhodobacterales bacterium | reverse complement strand
GCTCTTCCATGCGGGTCTGCCAGGGCTGGGTGGCTTCCGGCCACTGCCGGCCCTGCCAGCAAAAGTCGCAGTCTTGATTGCAGTGGAAACCCAGCCGCATGATGCCATGCACGCCCCGCTGGTTGCTCTCGGCGTGGTGGTACAGGTCCTGACCGCTCGACGCGAAGTGCTCGTTTGCCTGCTCGAATGTGTTGGGTTGGCCCGCCTTTTGTGCGGACTGCCCGACGTCCTTACTGGCTTGCTCTCTGACCCAGCCGAGCACGCCAGTCGGTGGTCGATGACGCCGAAATCGGTCCAGCAGGCTGCCGCGTAGGGCGGCTGGTACCGCCCCGTCAAAGCCGAGGCTAATGCCGTCTCGGACCACCCAATCCGGGTCTTCTTGACCGTCCACCAACGTGGATAAGAAGCGATGGCCATTGCGGACCAGCGCCAGTTCATATCGGCCGAACTCGCCAAGGCGACCCCGCTCGAAATGCACGATCTCAACCTGCCACCCGCGCGGCATGCCGATGAGCTGACGTAGCGCTTCCTCAAGCTGTGACGAATCTTCCACCATGGGGCAGTGTACCCCGGAGCCCGAACGCCTGCTTCTCATCTACCCTCGGTGGTGGAGGCGCACGCATCTTGGCATCGACCCCTGCGTCAGGATTCGCTTCGGGCGGTGGCCTCACCCGACGTCTTCGACGAACCGTGGTCCTGACTTCGTCCGACAGGGACGTGGGTGCATCCAGGCCGGGTACAAATCCGCAATTGCGCATCCTACGACTGGGCTCTGGTCAGGTGCGGAGACCTAGCCCGCGTCGGCTGCCGCACGAACATGAGCCCCATGGTTGTGAGGTGCTGGCTCATGATTCCGCCGTGCACGAACGCCGTCCGTGGCCGACAAGACGGTGCGAATGGTCATTGTCATCTGCTACTCGGCTAGTTTTGGCTTGCCATGACCAGCGAAGCCCGCTTGGGCCATCTCACGTGGATCGCGCTGGGGGGCCTAGACGGACATTTTGAAGAAACAGGTGACCCGCCGAAACCCTAGCTTCTGATACGCTAGTTCGGCTGGTCCCTCGGATTCAGCCACCACGTAGGTGATACCAAACGAGACATCTTGGTAGGCGGCCACGCAGGCGGTGACCAATGCCGAGGCGATGCCGTTGCGGCGGTGGGCGGCCTTGACGGCGACGGCTTGGAGTCTGGCCTCGCGGTGGTTCCAGAAGATGGCGGACATGCCGACCAATTCGTCGCCTTCGTGCCAACCAAAGAGGCGACCTTGGTCTTCGGCGACGCGTGCGAGGAGACCCGAGAGATACCACCTGCAGTAGGCGGCCCACTCGGGTGATTGGTCACCTTTTACCTCGGTCATCAGCGCGGTTAGGGCGCCGAGATCGGTGGTTGGGGAGACGTTAAGGAGGGTGGGCGCTAGTTGCGCTTCGTCCAGCATCAAGTAGCGCAATAGCGATGCTCCGGGGACCGATTCGGCCCTGCGCTGTTCCCAGCACAGGTAGGCAATGTGGACGCCTTTGTCGCCGTGGTGGCCTTCCCAAGTGGACCGCCAGGATTCGATTTCTTGCGCGCTGGGTGCCTTGTCGAGGACCAAGCGGTGGGCGAATGAGGAGGAGCGGCAGCTGGGCGCGTCGTATTGGACGTAGGTTGTGTGCTCGGTGTGTCGTACCGATGCGGGGGCGGCGAAGTCGAGGGTTCGACACGCCGGCAAGTCGCGAGAGCGCATGGGGGTCCTGTCGATTGGCGAGGCGGGAGGCATAGCACAGGGGTCGCCCGCAGCGCTTGGACTGATCATGTGGATTTACGAACCGAGGTTCGTGCACCGCCCCGCCGAGGTGCTCATCCGACTCAATAACTTGCTTGTACCTACTAAATGAACGTAGATTAGGCGCTCGTGGCCAGTCTCCATATCCTTGACGCGCCGCGCAGATGTCTACGGGTACCGCCCCGTGAATCGGCTGGTGCTAGCTGCCGGGTTACTGCGTACGGGTCCAGACCTGGAGTTCACATTTCTTTCGAATCCATGGGCCTCGCCCCAGAGGTCCTAAGCGGCCTCACCGACATGGGCTACACCGAGCCCACCCCCATTCAAGCCAAAGCAATCCCTCTGGCAATGAAGGGCCGCGACCTTATCGCGTCGGCGTCCACCGGCACGGGTAAGACCGCTGCCTTCCTCCTCCCAATCCTGCAACAGCTCGTTGGCACCAAGCAGGGCATTATGCGGGTCTTGGTGCTCACGCCCACGCGTGAGCTGGCCTTTCAGATCGACGAACAAGCGCTGGCCCTCGGCTACCACCAAGGGCTGTCAAGCGTCGCCATCGTCGGTGGAATGAAGATGAACCCGCAGGAGGACGCCATCCGCTCGGGTGTGGAGATCATCGTGGCCACGCCCGGCCGCCTGAAAGACCACATGAAGCAGAAGTACATGGACATGAGCACCGTGCAGTTCTTGGTGCTCGACGAGGCCGACCGCATGTTCGACATGGGATTCCTGCCCGATGTGCACCACATCGTGTCCCGCCTCCCCAAAGACCGTCAGACACTGTTGTTCTCGGCGACTATGCCGGCCAAGGTGCGAAAGCTCGCCGACTCGATTCTGCGCGACCCCGCTACCGTGGCCGTCGATCCGAGCAAGCCCGCAGAAGGGTTGCTACACCTCGCGTTCAGCGTGTCCAACGCCCGCAAGACGGCGCTGCTAGCCAAGGTCCTGTCCTATGACCGGATGACCTCAGTCATCGTCTTCGTCAAGCGCAAGAGCGAGGCCAACTCACTGGCGCGTACCGTCCGCCGTCTGACGGGTCGCGAGGCCGACAGCATTCACTCCGGTCGAACCCAGCAAGAGCGCATGGCCGCCCTCGAGGACTTCCGCACGGGCCACTGTCCCATCCTGATCGCCACCGACGTCGCCGCGCGTGGCATCGACGTCGACAAGGTCTCCCACGTTGTGCACTTCGATGTGCCGCGGTCCTCCGAGGATTACATCCACCGCAGCGGCCGAACCGGACGCGCAGGCGAGACCGGCGAAGTCATCACCTTCGTGTCGCCGCAAGAAGAACGCGAGATGGCGTCCATCGAGAAGGCCATCGGCGCGAAGATTCAGCGCGACAAGATGCCTCGGTTTGATACCGGGCTCAACGAACAGCGGTCGCGGCGGTAGGTCCCAAGCGGGACCGAACGTCTGCGCGCATCGCGAGTAGCCCATGACCCACCCCATCGGAATCCAGCCCGGCGCCCTCGTCTGCGTCACCGGGGCCAATGGTTTCATCGCTTCGCACCTTATCGGCCTGTTGCTGCGCGAGGGCTACCGCGTGCGGGGCACCGTCCGCGACCCTAGCAACATCGAGAAGACCGGTCACCTCATCCAGATGGCCCAAGAGGCTCAGGCCACCGATCGCCTGGACCTGGTGCCAGGTGACTTGTTGGTGCCGGGCAGCTTCGACCAGGCCGTCGCTGGCTGCGACGCGGTGATCCACTGTGCTGCCGTGGTGCTCTTCGCGGTCGACGACCCCCAGCGCAATCTGGTCGACCCCAGCGTCAAGGGCACACTGAACGTGCTGCAGAGCGCCCGACGCGCAGGCACGGTCAAGCGCGTGGTGCACACCAGCTCGATGGTCGCCGTCTACAGCTTCGACAAGCCCAAAGGCCACCGCTTCACCGAAGAAGACTGGAACACCTCCAGCACCCTGGACACCGATCCCTACGGGCTCGCCAAGGTCTCCGCTGAGAGAGCCGCCCTCGATTTTGTGGCCGCCATCCCCGAAGAAGAACGCTTTCTTTTGGTGCATTTGAACCCCGGTATGGTGTGGGGGCCTCCGCTCATCAAGGCCCACGCCAAAGCCAGCCCCGCCCTGGTGCGAGACGTGATCAGTCGCGCTCAGCCCGGCGTGCCGTCGCTGATGTTGAGCGTCGTCGACGTCCGCGACGTGGCCCAGGCCCATCTGCAGGCGCTGCGCAGCGAAGACCCACCCGCCCGCTGCCTGATCTTGGGCCACAACGCCTGGATGCCCGACCTGATGCGCGATGTACAGGCCATGTTCCCCGACGTGCGTATGGGCACGCGACGCCTGCCCAAGTTCGTGATTCTGCTGGCGTCGTTGTTCGACAAGAAGCTGAACACCGCTCAGCTGCGGAAGCTCGTGGGCCGAGACCTACCCATGGAGAACGGGCTCAGTCGCGCAAAGTACGGAATGACCTACCGACCTCTTAAACAAACCCTACGCGACACAGCGGGGCCGATGATCGAGCATGGCTGGGCCCGGGTCACCCGCCAAAATCCGGGCTAGCGTCTGACGGATGTCACGGAAATTTGGCGCGACCGCTGTGGCGGTGACACAATGCAGCGATGAGCGATCAACATTCACCTGCTGTCCTTCTCGTGTTGGGCTTGGCGCTGTTCTCCTGTGGAGCGCCGGCCGACACCGACACCACCTTCGCTGTCGGGGTAGAGCCCGTCTCCGAGTCGCCCGCCCCAGCCTGGCGACGTCTGCGGGCCGTGGAGTACAACCACGCTACGCGGGACTTGTTCGGGGAGGGTCTGGTGTTGCCGACAAGCATCGAGCCGGATGTCTCTCTCAACGGACTTCAGGTCGTGGGCTCCTCGCTGACCAGCGTCTCCGCCTGGGGCAGTGAGCGCTACGAAGACGCGGCCTACCTAATCGCCGAGCAAGCGCTGGCCAATCCGGACTGGGTGTCGGCCCATGTGCCCTGCGACCTGGACGTGGGCGACGCGGTGTGCGCGTTCGAGTTCTTCGATTCCTTTGGGCGTCGGGTGTACCGACGGCCCCTTACGCTGGCCGAGGCAGAGCGTCTCACGGGGGTTGTCGTCAGTGTGTCCCTAGAGTCCGGGGACTTCGCTACAGGGCTGACGTACGGGCTCTCGGGCATGCTCCAGTCGCCGCACTTTCTGTACCGCACAGAGTACGGCGATGGCGGGGATCAGCTCACCGACTTCGAACTCGCCAGTCGCATGTCGTTCTTGCTGTGGCACACCATCCCCGACGACGCCCTTCTCGACGCCGCCGCCGCTGGGGAACTCTCTTCCCCCTCGGGTCGTCGCGCCCAAGCTCAGCGGATGCTGGCCGATTCGCGCTGGAACGACGGGCTCCGGGCCATGTTCTCCGACGTGTTTGCTCTGTACGAGCTAGATCACCTGGACAAAGACCCCGCCCTGTTCGCCAACGCCAACTCCTCGTTGGGGCCCTCCGCCCGCGAGGAGACCCTGGCGGTCATCGAAGACTTGGTCATCACCCAGAACACCGACTTCACGCAGCTGATGACCACCCGCAGCACCTTCTTGGACCGCAACCTGGCCTCCTTGTACGAGGTGCCGGCCCCAGCGTTTGACGGCTTCGCGGCCACCGAGCTTCCCAATGACGGACGGCGACGCGGCCTGCTCGGCCAGGCCAGCGTATTGGCCCTGCATGCCCACGCCGTGCGCAGCAGCGCCACCCTGCGGGGGGTGTTTGTCTGGCGAAGCCTGTTGTGCCTCACCATTTCGCCGCCCCCGGGCGACGTCGACACCTCCATTCCCGAGGCCGACGCCAGCTCGCCCACCCTGCGCGAGCGTCTACAGACCCATCAAGAAGACCCCGCCTGTGCCAGCTGTCATGTGATCATGGACGGCGTAGGCTTGGGCCTCGAGAACTTCGATGGCGTAGGCAAGTGGCGCGAAACGGAGAACGGCGCCGTCATCGACCCCAGCGGTCAGGTGGAGGGAACCGAATTCACGGACGCCTGGAACCTGGGTGAGATCATCCGCAACAACGACAACTTCGCACCGTGCATGGTCCAACACGTGGCCCATTACGGCAAAGGACAGGTGCTTACGGTGGGCGAAAAGCCATGGAAAGACTGGTTAACGGCCAAGTTTGAGGAGTCCGGCTACCGCTTCGAGGAGATGGTGCTGGTCACCGTCGCCAGCGATGGCTTTGCCCGTGTAGGAGGTACCCAATGAGTCGCAACAGTCGCAGCACCCTCCTGGCCCATTTCAGTCGTCGACGGCTGCTGCAGGGGATCTGTGCCGGTGCCTCGGTAGGCGTGGGTCTGCCTCTCTTCGAGAGTCTGTTCGATCCGTCCAAACAGGCGCGGGCCAACGCACTGGGCTTCCCCGAGCGGTTCGGGGTGTTCTTCTGGGGCAACGGCAACCGTCCCGACCAGTGGACGCCCATCGGTGAGGGTGTTGGCTACGCGCTGTCCGCGTCTCTGGCGCCCCTGGCCGGACTCGAGTCTAAGCTGTCGGTGCTCACCGGGCTCCGTGTGAATGTGCCCAACAGCATTCCTCACTGGAGCAGCGCCGGTGGCCTCATGGCGGGCTCTGTGTCTCTGGGCGACGACAATGACACGTGGACTCCAGCAGGACCTACGATCGACCAGATCATCGCCGCGGAGATCGGCAACGACACCCTTTACCGCAGCATCGAGACCAGCGCGTCTACCACCGGCAGCATGTCGTATACGGGCCCCTACGCTAACAACCCCTCCGAGAACGACCCCTTCGCATTCTTCGAGCGCATCTTCGGTGTCAACTTCACCGCGGGCGGTGGCGAGCCGTCGCCTACCTTGGGCTGGCGACGCAGCGTGCTCGACTCGGTGATGGCGGACATGAACGAGCTGAAGCCGGCCCTTAGCGCCGCCGACCAAATCCGCCTAGACCAGCACCTCTCGGGTGTGCGCGACCTAGAGGTCCGCCTGGGCCGCCTCCTCGAAGACCCCCCTCAGCTGGACGCCTGCCTGCTTCCGTCTACGCCCGCCGCCACCTTCCCCGAGGTGGACGGGCTCAAGCCCCTGTCCGAGATCAGTCGGGCCTTCTGCGACATGATTGCCATGACGCTCGCCTGCGATCAAACCCGCGTCTTCAGCCACATGTTCACGGGGCCCCTCAACAACGAGCGCTTCGCGGGCATGGCCGACGGTCATCACAACCTCACCCACGACGAGACCGGCGAGCAGTCCCAGGTGCAAGAGATCACCCGCCTCTGCATAGACGAATACGCCTATCTGCTGCGCGCCCTAGACGCGATCCCCGAGGGCGACGAGACGCTGCTCGACCACTGTTTGGTCATGGGCGCCAGCGAAGTCAGCGAGGGCCGCACACACTCCCTCGAAGAGATTCCGCTGCTGTACGCCGGGTCTGCATGCGGACGGCTGAAGCAGGGCGTTCACGTGCGCTCCTTTAGCCAAGACAACGCCGGCAAGGCCATGTTGTCCATGGTGCGCGCCATGGGCGTGGCCGCCGCGGATTGGGGTGCGGACGACGTGTACACCACCGACGGCCTCTCGGAGATCGAAGTCTAATGCATCGCTTTCTCCCTCTATTTCTGTTGCTGTCCTGCCAAGGTTCCCCGAAGGATGACCCAGTGAACGACGGCGTGTGCGGCACCACTGAGGCCCGCAGCTTCGTGATCAACGAGCTCTTTTTTGGACGCATCGACGAGCCTGGCGTGGGCCCTGGCTTCGACCTCGATGGATTGGTCAGCGAGGCGGGTGACGGCGACGGATGCAACAAGCCCGACCTCACTACGGCGAGTGGAACACCGGGTGTAGACAGCGCTTTTGCCGGACTGGTGCCCATCCTCGAGGCCACCGAAGCGGCAGCCGTCGAAGGTCTGATTCACGACGCCATCCGACTGGGCGACCTGTTGTTGCTGTTCGAGATCAGCGGCCTGGACAGCGAAGAGTCCGATGAATGTGTGCAAGTAGACGTGGTCCGCGCGTCGGGCGACCCCTTGCTGGGCACGGACGGCAACCTACTCGACTACCAAACGTTCGCCCGACATGCCGAGATTCCGCCCGGGGTGGTGGCCACGGCCTACGTCGAAGACGGCGTCCTTTGGGGCTCCGATCTGGACATGGCGTTCGAGCTTCAAGTGCTCGACGAGTACCTCGACTTCCACCTTGAGCGCGGGCAAATACGTCTGGAGTTCGCCGAGGATGGCTCGGCCTTCGGGGAGTTCGCCGGCGTGGTCTCTGTGGCCCAAATTTTGGCCGAGTTCGACCTAGACGACATCGGCGTGGCCGACCTCATCGCCACGGCTGTGCCCGTTGCGGCCGACATCTACAACCCCGACACCAACACCTGCGACTGGATCTCCATCACCTTCCGTTTCGAGGCCGTGCCGTCGTTCATAATGGAATGATCAGCGTGGCTTGCCTGGATGGACAGGTCGTTGCGCGCATTGGGGTAGACCTTACAGACCCCATCCTGCCGAAACCAGGGAAGGTGTGAAGGTGGCCACGGGGTGTCTTGGAGCACCCAGGACTCGAATATGGGGTCGGAGCGTCGACCCGAGGGGTATACTGAATCGGGAGACGCACGCATGCTAGTTATCCTCCGAAGGGCGACAGACTGGATCAGGAGAAGCGCGAACGCCGCTACGCCTCCAAATCGCCTGTTTTCGCCGTTGTTGTTCCTCATGGCCTGCACGCCTAGCGTCGGGCCAGAGGTCGAACCCTGTGAACAACCTGGTGCTTTGGCTTCTTGCCTGCAACCTACGATGTCGTCCGAATACTACGTCGAGCACAGCAGCGCGTACTTCGATACCATGGACTATACCGTTGAGTTAGACGGTTGGCCGCCGTATTCCGAGCTGGTCGTGCGCTGGGAGTGGTACCCATGGCTGAAGCTCACTGCGTATGGCAAAGATCACATCGAGAGCACGGATGCCCTGCTCACGTTGTACCCATCCGTGGTGCCGGAGCGCGACTGCCGCTTCTTCGATACCCAGCCGTTTGGCCGGTGTTTCGTGGTGTTTTACTACGATGCCCATGCGGGCAAGCCCTGCCCCATCTACGAGGAGTTTACCTTCAACGACGAAGGAGAAATCACCTTTATCGAGGCATGGTCGGATTTGGATGGCTTGCGGCCGCAGCGGTCTGGAGACCCGTGGGCGGAGGCGGACGATGTGCGGCGGTTGAGTGGTGTCTTGCCTGGATTGGGCGATGCTCAGGGCAAAATTGACTTGCACGGCGCACCCATGAATAGGGCCGCCGAAGAAGACGCAGACATCGCGGACTTTGTGTACCGTGCCGACAACTGGTACGAAACGTGGCTCGCCGAGTATGACGCAGCTGGCGACGATTATTGGGACGTCGGCTGCGGCTGGTAACGGACCGTCACCGGTCTTCAGATAGGTGCCCCACGCAAACAACCAGGCCGTTGAACCGACCTGCGCCGGCCCATGGCCCAGTGATGCTGGGAGGCGAGAAACGCGGTGCTGTAGACGAAATCTTGGGTCGTGGTGCAACTGACTAGAAGACAGTACTTGAGCATGGAAGCGACGAGTTGCAGTTGGTCTAGAGGACGCACGGTCGACTAAATACCAAGGGCGGTGGCCCCGGAAGCGCTATACGTCGGCCATGCAAAACATCGAATACATCGGCTCCGCTGAGCGATCCATCGGCACCCTATACCTCATGCGCATCGAGCGCCCAAGTCATCCCGATGGCTTTATTTATGAGGTGCACGTAGACAATGAACTGCTGATGAGCAGCGTCAGCCCGCTGTCCGAGCGCGAGCTCGCTACCCGCGCCATCGCGGCCCATCCCGGTACGGGCAAGCTGCGTATCTTGGTGGGCGGCCTGGGCCTTGGCTACACCGCCGAGGCGGCTCTGCACAGCCCCCGTGCGTCGTTGGTTCGCGTGGTCGACCGCATGGACTTCGTGATTGAGTGGATGCGCAAAGACCTGCTACCCCTGGCCGAGCTGCTCACCACCGACGAGCGCGTCGACCTGGTCCTAAACGACGTGTACGCCGACCTCCTTGGCCCCCCCACCGAGCAGTACGACCTCATTCTCATCGACGTCGACCACTCGCCGGCCATGCCCCTCGACCCGGCCAGCCTGCCGTTCTACACCGTCGAAGGTCGAAGACAGGCACAAGAGCATCTTGCGCCCGGCGGCATCATGGCGGTGTGGTCCGCGCACCACAACGACGCCTTCGAGACGGCCATATCCCAGGCCTACACGACATCGTGGGTCGAAGAAGTGGCTTGGGATGTCGACCACCCCGGCGACGACGTCAGCAAGCTGCACAATGTGCTGTTCTTCGGCACCCATTCGTAGTTTTCGCGAGACGTAGAGTAGTCGCGGTCGGTGGTTTTCCCAGGAGCGGCGACCTGGGCGTAGGTCTACGAGTGCAACGGTCTTTATCTCACGAAACGGCGCAGTGTCGATGGGCGACGGTACATCGACGGCGTGCCGCTGGTGGTGGTCTGTAAGAAGAGGGCGCAAAAAACGGCCAACTTCCGAACGGAGTTTCTCATCTGCGTTCTCCAGGGAGTCTAGGCAATGGGGCTACTCATGAATAGCTTAGCTGGCACGAACGCTATCCGACTAGCCCGTGTTCCGCATCCCCGCGGCCACCCCGTTGATGGTCAGCAATAGGGCGTCGCTGAGACGCGGGTCGGTGTCGCCCGACCGCAGCCTGCGTAGCAGCTCGATCTGCACCAGGTTGATGGGGTCTACGTACGGATTGCGGACGTCGATGGAGCGACGCAGCACGGCGTTGTTCTCGAGGAGCTCTTGATGACCGGTGATCTGCTTCACGGCGTCGATGGTCTTCGCCAGACGCGCGCGAACCTCAGCACCTAGCGGCTTGAGGGGTGCGGGCACCAGAACGTGGTCGTAGGCTTCGGCGATCTGGGAAGAGGACTTGGCCAGCACCATCTCGATCAGCTCGATGGTGGAGGTGAAGAACCGCCAGTCCCGGTACATCTCTTGGAGCAGCGGCAGGTGGCCTTGTTCGATGGCCCCAGACAGCGCCACGCCGACGCCCAGCCAAGACGGCATCATCAGCCGCGTCTCAGTCCACGCAAACACCCAGGGAATCGCCCGTAACGAGTCGACTCCGCCGCCCTTCTTGCGACGGGCTGGACGGCTGCCGATGTTTAGGCCGCCCAGCTCTTGTTCCGGCGTAGCGGCGCGGAAGTAGGGTACGAAGTCGGGATGCTCGCGGACCACGCCGCGGTACGCGTCGCAGGCCTCTTGGCCCAGCTGTTCCATGAGGGTGCGCCACTCGGCTTTCGGCTGGGCAGGCGGACGGAGCGTCGCCCAAGCGGTGGCGGTGGTGTACAGCTCTAGCGAGCGTTGGGCGACGCCCGGCAGACCAAACAAGGCTTGAATCATCTCGCCCTGGACGGTGACCCGCAGGCGGCCGTCGATGGAGCCCGGCGGCTGGGAGTTGATGGCGAGGTAGGTGGGCCCGCCGCCTCGTCCGACCGTGCCGCCGCGCCCGTGGAATAGGGTGAGGTCGATCTGGTGGGCGCGACACACGGCGGCCAGCTCGTCTTGGGCGCGGTACAGCTCCCAGGCCGAGGTGAGGCGGCCGGCGTCCTTGGCGGAGTCGCTGTAGCCGATCATGATCTCTTGCTTGCCGGCGCACTTTTCGCGGTACCAGGGGATGGCGAACAGGGCGCGCATGGCGTCGGGGGCGGTGACCAGGTCGTCGCGGGTCTCGAACAGTGGCACCACCCGCATGGGCAGTTTTACGCCGGCTTCACGCTGCAGCAGCTCGACCACCAGCACGTCGGAGGGGGTGGCGGCCATGGAGATCACGTAGGCGCCCAGGGCCTCGGGACCGATCTCGGCGGCGGCCCGGAGGGTGTCGAGGACGTCGGCCACCACCCCTTCGGCGGTGAAGCCGTGGACGATGAGCGGCCGGTTGTTTTGGAGCTCGCGGACCAAGAAGTCGACGCGGGTGGCCTCGTCCCAGTCTGCGTAGGAGCCCAGGCCCAGCTGCTGGACGATGGCGTCCATAGCGGCGGTGTGCTGGGGTGCCTCTTGGCGAAGATCTAGGCGAACCAGGGTGAGTCCGAAGACCGGCAGGCGTCGGAGGATGTCGAGGATTCGGCCGTTGGCGATGCGGAGCTGTCCGGTCTCGATCAGGGAGCGGTGGCACAGAACCAGGGGTTCCTTGAGTTCGTCGAGTCGGTCGTAGATGGGGTCGGTGTTGGGCTCACGGCCCTCGAGCAGCGCCTGCATGTGTTCGCGGGTGGCCGCCAACCGGGTGCGGACCCCTCGCAACAGGGCCCGGTAAGGTTCGTAGGCCCCATCGACCCGCTCGTGGAGTTCGGGGGACCCTTGGGTGAGTGAGAGCTCGGTTCGCAACTGCTGAACCTCTCGGTGGTACAGGTCGGCGGCCATCCACCGGGCCAGCCACACCACCCGCAGCGTGGTCTCGGGCTTCACGTTCGGGTTTCCATCGCGGTCGCCGCCCATCCAGGAGCCGAACACCAGCGGTGCCGCGCTAAAGGGCAGGGGCTTACCGGTGTGTTTCTTCAGCCCCTCGTCCAGCCTGCGGAGCGTCTGTGGGAGCACGTCCCAGAGCACCTGTTCGAACACGACTAAGCCGCCTTTGGCCTCGTCTTCGGGAGTGGGCTTTGCCCGGCGGATCTCGTCGGTGCTCCACGCCGAGGTGACCTCGCGGTGCAAGGCGTTGATGACCTCGTCACGCTCTAAGGCGGTGAGGCTGGTGCGGTCGCGCTTGGCCAGCAGCTCGGCGATTCGGGTGTACTTCTGCAGCAGGGTGCGCCGGACCACCTCGGTGGGGTGGGCGGTCATCACCAGCTCTACTCGCTGCCGACAGAACGCAGCGTGCACCTCGTCTTTGGAGAGCCCTGTCTGGAGCATCCGAGTCAACGCGTCTTCGATTGACCCGCGCTGCGGCGTGGCATCGACGTCTTGCTCGTAGGAGCGGCGGCGGCGGATACGGTGGTGTTGCTCGGCGATGTTTGCCAGGCGCAAAAAGTAGGAGAACGCCCTGGCCACGGGGATGGCGTCGTCGATGTCTAGGTCGGTCAGGCCATCGCGCAGGGTGATGAAGTCCGACGCGTCGCCGCTGCGGGCCTCTTTCGAGAGCTGACGGACCCGCTCCACCCGGTCGAACAGCGCCTGTCCCTGATGGCTGCGGAGCACGTCGCCCAGCAGTTGGCCCAGCAGTCGGACGTCGTCTCTTAGGGGCGCGTGGGGATCGGTGGGCGATGCGTGCATGGGACTTCCTTTGGCATTGAAAGCCTAACGTGGGGCAGGCACCCACGAAAGGTGAGTTGGGGACGGCCGTCACGGTGACGAACATCGAGGGCAACAGGGCGAAGCCGACTTCGTTGGACAGCACGCTCGCCAGCAGCGCCAGACTGCCGGCGATGACCCGCCATCCGACCGCCGATTCCGAGTCGCGAAAGGCCGTGACCAACAGGGCTAGGCCAGCACATCCAAATGCGACCCAGAGAGAGTCGCTACGACCAGCCACGTGGGCACAACCGCTTGGGCGGCTGGGTGGTACAAAAACAAGACCTCGTGATCGGCCGGTAACCTACGAAGTGACGGTGGTGAAACACCCAGTTGAACCACTCCGGGTTGGCAGGTGAGGTCTCGCCCACCCACACCAAAGCATCGGTTCTGTTCGGTACGCGGCGAATCATCTCCAGCCACGGAAGGACGCCAAAGACCACAGCGATAGCCCAGGGGACGACCCCCACGGCTCTGGACTTCAGGGTGGCCTGGCTCACTCAGGACAGTACAGGCGGTTGGCAAACAGGTCGCAGCCATCGAGGCGCTGAGCGCGGTACATGCCATCTTGGGTGTCGGTGAACTGCATTCTCCACACCACCTCGGGCACGCTCGGGTCGATCTCGGCGATGAAGGATGGGCTGTTGGCCACGCAGCCTGTGCAGTTGCCACTTGCCACCATCACGTTGCCATTGGGCAGGCGATCGGCATCGCCATAGACCGGTTCATACCAGCCTTCTTCGGTGTAATGCCAGAGTTTGGTGGCCGTCATGGCAACCGTATCCAGCTCGTACTCGCCCACCCGCGTGAAGTTCGGTCCGCCGCGGGAGGTGCCGTTGTCGTACAGCACGATGCGGTTGCCGAGGAGCTCTGGTCCGTGTTGATCGTAGAACCACTCCTCGTCTCCGAGTGGATCGCCATTGATGTCGATGAGACGGAAGTCGCGACCGACGCCCAAACTCCAGGCGATGTCGCCCGTGAGGCGGTCGACGCGCATGACGGTGTTCACTCGCTTCATACTGACAATTAGGCCAGCGCCATCGGCATCGTCGACCCATTGAATGGCGTTGGCATGCCAGGGGTCATCGCCTGCACTTGGCGCGACCAAACCGCCGTCGGGGTATCCCTGGTCTGAGTCCCAGGAAAACAGGACGTCGTTGGTTGTCGTGTCGAAGGCGTTGATCGTAAAACCCTCTGCGCTTAGGCCGTCGACATCGTGCCAGTGGCTGGAAATACCCACGAGCGTGCTCGGTTCGACGTAGCCGACGTCGTGATGGTACTCGGGGTTCGACCCAGCTCCGAGGGGCGGCGGTGCCTCGGCAATTACGTCGCCAGAGAGGGTGAGGAGCTTGGGCGTGATGCTTCTTCCGCCACCGACGACGATCGCCCCTCCTTGCCACTTGCCCTCGATTCCCCCGGAGCTGGCGTCGAGCAGGGGCCAGTACCAGCGCAATCGCCCCTCGGGGTCGAGGATCAGGAGCCGATGGACCTTTGTACCGTTCTGATTGCCAACCTGCCAGTGGTTGAAGAGCGTGTAGTGACCCCAGCTGGTGCCGGTGAGCACAATCTCGGGAAGTTGGCCGATGAACGGGATGGGATTGGACCGGACCACGTCGGACCAGATCTCGCTCCCACCGGCGGAGAGGCTGCAGTTATAGTTCTCTTCTGCGAGGATTCCAAATAGCTTAAATTCGTAAGAAGCAGCATTTGACCCGAATAACACGTGTTCTTCGGCTGGTTCAGAAACCAAGACGCAGGACATCGTCACGTCGACCCCCGCGCTCAGTTCGAGCGCGAAACGCTTCTCGAGCACCATCACCGGGCCGTCCGAGACGACCACGGTTGCCTCGACGGGCTCCTGAGGGATCGAGGGGGTTGGTTCGCCGGAGTCTGTCTGCGCCGGACCGGATGTGTCTACTGGTGTTTGACCCGTTTTCGGCGAGTGGCAACCCAGGGCAAGCAAGGTGAGCACAAGAAGCATTGGAGCATCTCCCACTGCAGCATATCGCCCTGTGGGTGTTTCGAGTAGCGCTGGCAGTCTGCTTCTAGGCGACCGCCTGGATGCCCAATCTGAGCGACCCGCTGGCCCAGTGACCTGCGGTCCCGACCCTCGCCTTCAATCGGAACCTTCGCGTCGGTCACTGCGGCCCTCTTCGGGGCCCGTGCGGTCCATGCAGGTCTGCCAGCGGTCTGCGGCCTGGGGCGCGGACTCGTCGAGGTAGCGCTGTCGACGGGCCGGATCCATGCACGGCTCGGCTTGCTGCAGGTACGCCAAGAGCGTCTTCGGCTGCGTGGTGCGTAGGTGCACTTCACCGGTCTCGGTGCCGAACAGCCATTGGAGCCCGTCGTCGCAGGCGGACAGCGTGGTCTGTTGTTCGATGCCGGGAAAGCGGTAGGGCAAAGGGATCGGGTGAGGGGTCTGTTTCGCGGCGGAGCTCACCCGCCGCAGTTGGGGCACGTCGACCTGGGAGGCGACCCCATCGAGGGCGAACAGGAGGCGCGTGCCGTCGTCCGAGAATCGAAGGTCGCTGACCGCGCCGTCGAGGGCGATCGCCACCGGCTCGACCTGGGACCAGAGGTGAAGACCATCGGCGGCTGCGGTGGCGATGTTGCTATTGTCGTGATTCAGGGCTGTGGCGTACACGGGGCTTTCGTGGTGTAATACGCGGAATAAGGAGCCTTTATCGGCGGTCCAAACGCGGGCGCTGTGGTCCCCGTGGCTGACGATGAGGCTTTGGTCGGGGCTGAGCACCAGGCGGATGGACGCGGCTTGATGCCCGAACAGCGGCAGGGGGCGGCTGGGGTCTTGGAGGCGGGTCATCAGCACGGTACCGTCGGCGGCGGTGCTGAACATCCTGCGACTTCCCGGGGCGCAGACGAGGTCGGTGATGGCGGTCTCATGGAGAGCGAATCGGGGTGAACCAGCGGGGGCGTGGGTGTCGTAGAGGGCAATACCGGCTGTGTCTTCCACTGCGAGCCAGCGTTGTCCTGGCGGCTGAGCGCTGTCCGATGATGGCGAAGCTTCGGAAAGGTCGGTGGAGATAGGCCGGGGTTTGGGAGTGGACACATCCCAGCGCCAGGCGTGACCGCCGCGGCTGGCCGTCACCGTGTTGCCGTCCTCGGAGAGCGCCTGTGAGTCGGTGTTTCGGGTCAGCTTGAACGACGACCGATGGCCCGAGGCTCGCCACAGATGCACGGCGTCTGGCGTGAGAATGACCACGGCATTGTTCGCCTGAATGGCCAGATCGATGGCGTCTGATTCGGCGTAGAGTGTGGTTTGCTCACCGGTCGAGATGGCGTGACGAACCACCTGGCCGTCGCGAATCATCAGCACGTAGTCGCTATCTCGGGTGATAAGGGGATGGCGTCCGTTGGGCAGGAACTGTGCGGGAGTGGCGAAAACCAGGGCGTCTAGTGCGGCTTGAATCCAGCGAGTATCCGGTGTTTCGGCGGCCATCCGCAGCAGCTGTTGGGCGGCCAGCGGGTCGTTGTTTTCGAGCGCCGTCTGGGACGCGCTCACCCAGTCCGTGGCCTGGGCCAGTGGACTTGTAATGGCCAGGCCGACCAGACAGAAACCGAGGTGTCGCCCCGCCCGATGGAAGGTGCCGGCGCTGATGTAGGCCTCGGCGCAAACCGCTCCTGCTCGTTCGCCGGCGGCGAGGAGGGCGAGCGGGACAGCGCTTGGGTACATGGTTCGGGGCCCTTGGTCGTTGGTAGAGGTGAGGGTAGCAAGACTGCTGCGTGGCTGCTGGACCCTTGGCTGACCTTGTTCCGCTGAGTGGGACCCACCGGTGGGCAAGCGCTGGGGGTCCCCTGGTCGATGGTGGGGGCCTCGTCCCTTTGCATTTGGGTGCAGATCCTTTGCTACGACGGCGTAATATCGTAGACCCCCAATTTTCGGCTGCTGGGGTATGAAGCGGAGGGGCTCCCGGGGGTACCTAGGAAATCCCAAACCCATACGCCTCCGGGTCCCTGCGCAATGTGCTCTTATCCTACGTCGCTCTCCTCGAACACGTTCGCCCATGCCCGAGGGGCATTTGATTCTCTGGTAACCAATCTGTCTAGACTGTCTTCGGCGTCTATGGACCATGCCGTAGTGAAGTCCATGGTGGACGATGATGGGTGAGGCCTTGGCTCGCACGGGCGACGAGGCCACGGGTATCGCACTGGTCCAGGCGGCCGAACAGCAGGTCCAGCGTCGAGATTGGCCCATGGGCAAAGCGCTGGCACACAACACCCGGGCGCGAATGTTGGCTCAAGCGGGTCGCCACGGCGCGACTCGGGACGCTTGGCTCCGGGCGAAAGCAGTGGCCACGGCGCTGTCAGCAGGACCGGCCTCGCCGCTCGGGCAGGACCTTTTGCGGACAGAGGCTTTGATTGTCGGGAGCCCTTCAAGCCGTTGATAGCCCTGTACATAGCGGGTCGCGGGTGGACGACAGCTGTGTTGGCGAGGCTGATGAGACCTGTCCAAACGGGTGACCCGAGGGAGTTGACGGACCGTTCCCAATGCCCGGTTTTACTGCGGCGTGCGAAGGGCGAGGCACGCAGGGGAGGTTGCGGGTGCCACCGGCATTCGAGCCCGTCTTGTCGGCGTCTGCGCGACCGCGTGCAAACGCCGAAATCGGCACAGACCCGGTCGCTTACCGCTGGAGTCCGCTACACAGACTATTGGCGCAGTTCGATGGTAACGGTTTTAAACGTATCTTGGAGACCTGAACCCAAGAGGGTCAGAGCGCTGATGATGACGACGGAGACGAGAGATGCGATCAGGCCGTACTCAATTGCAGTTGCGCCGGCTTCGTCGTTGATGAATCGTTGGATCATATTGAACTCCTCTCGGGATGTGTCAGGTGGTCGGAACGCTCACGGGTTACTCGCAACCCTTCCGAGAACTGTGGATTACGGGAGGGTTCCGTGCAATCCTTTTTGTAACAAAAAATTTTCACATGTCTATTATCCAAGTTTAAACGATAGAAATAGATGAAAAATCATCTTCGATAATTTTTGCTACCGTGATTTATGGTATTTTAGGCACGGCGAATGGGTCGCAACCGTCAACTTTTAGTGGGATGCGACCGTCGAGAATGCGCTAAACCGACAGCGCGACGCGTGGCGCGCGCCAGCCCAGACGCTGTTCCACGTCGGCTAGTGAGCTGGGTCGCTGAATCACCAGGTCGGAGAGGGTCTCGTCTGGGACGAGGAACTGGCGTCCGAAGCCGAGGTCTTCGGCGAGCCAGTCACAGGCTGCCACCGCCACCGCCAGCACTCGGCTGTTGGGAGTGCGTCTTCCGACGACCATGGGCCACGCCCATTCGGGACGCTCGGCGCCGCGCTGGATGGTGTCAACGATTGCCTGACCGTGCTTCTTGACCAGAGATCGCGGAAACCGGCGGTTGTTGTGTACGGACTGAACGGTCCCGGGACGATTCCGGGCGAGTCCAAACATCAAGCCATCGCTTAGGACCATACGAGGGGGTTGACACAAGGTTCGGCCGACGTCTTCACGCCACCTCCCACAGCGCCCATTCGGCGCCACGAGGAGGTGTCGCCCTCTTGGGCAATGGCCTTGTTGCGTGCTTCGTCGAAGGCCAGCTGGGGCCTTCGTCATTCGGCACGGCGACCGAGAAGGTCTGGAACGCCTGTGCCGATGCGTGCTGAGGCCATCGCTTGCCAGGACGAGACTGCATGGACGGCGAGCACAGAAGTTGGCCGCCGTCGTACCTCCCAACCCTCGACCGTTTTGCGAAACGAAAGCCTCGAGGGCCGCCACGGATCGCGCTCGCTTCCGCTTGAACCGCCCGACTACCCGTGGGTGGGCAGTCTTCGTCGACTGCCTGGGCGCCAACGGCGCTCGGGTGCGACCGAGGCTTCCCGATTGCCCGATTTTCGGGTACGATGGTTCGGGAGATGTGCGAATGCTTCTTGTCTTCTACACTACGGGCATCTCTAGCGGCGGCCGCATGGACGTGGCCTATCCCAGTCGGTTTCGTGCGTTGTCCACCCTGTCCCGGAACGATGACGTCAACCCCATAATGCCCTTGGCTGCCATGGCATTGTATACGGACCGATTGGACGAATTGGGGGTCGAGACCCGTACCATCGTGGCACCTGTTGTTGGGCACGCGTGGATCGATGCGGCTCCGCAGTCTCTGGTGGACTGTTTTGTGAGCCACCCATGAGCGACCGTCAGGTGCCCATTCTGGACGGTCGACACATCCGATGCCGTATCCAGAACGACAACGCCCATCTTCCGGTGCTCATCTTGCTGAACGGGGCTGTGTTCAACCTGGATCAGTGGAAACGGATTGTGGATACCGGGCAATGGACTCAACGGTTTCGGGTGATTCGCTACGACTACTGCGACACAGGCTTGTCTTCGGCCCGAAAGGGGGGCGTGAGCATCCGCGTTTTGGCCGAAGAACTGGTGTCTTTCATGGATGCGTTGGACATTCCGAACGCTCACTTTTACGCCATGAGTCAAGGCACGGTGGTGCTTCAGGCGTTGGCGGCCCACGACCCAGGACGCATCTTGAGTGCAGCTGGATGGGGTTGGTTTCACGGGGACTACTCAGAGCGCGAGGTCACCCGCGCTCGCATCCAGCAGCGGGTCACGGGGCTGGAATCCCTAGAAGTAGATTGGGATCAGCCCATGGATCGCCCTGTGTTCGACGCGTTGTGGACAGCGGTCTTTCGCAAGGCGCTACTCAACGCCACCTGGGACGAGTTGTCCTATACGGCCCGCATCAAAGATTGGGGTCTTCGACGGATGCTGTTCCCGTTGATTGCGCCCACATCCGTGCGCGCCATCCACAACTGGTTTGACTATGCCGTGCGCGATCTAGCGTCCTCTCAGGGCTGGTTGCGAGACGGGTTTGTGGCGTTGGGAGAGCGTCCGGTCCTCATCCAACACGCGCTGGCCGACCAAACCCTGGACTTTGGCATGGCCGCCGAGCTCGTCGAACAAATCCCCGGAGCGCGTTTGGTGCCCTATGGCGAGGGCTACAACCACGTCTCCATTGCCTTCGACAAGCGACAGGCCCGGAAAGTCGTGGCAGAACACATTCAATTCTTAGACGAGTCTGGGTCGTTGGTCTAGCGTATCGAACCAATCAAACGGTATCGGGAGGGGGGTTGGTGCAGGGCTCGGCGCTCGGCATGTTTCGACTTGGCGATCGGTACCCGAGATAAAAGAGACTCGCAGAGACGCCGTGTTGACGACCAAGAAGTCGAAAGTGCATCCGAATTATAAGACGGAGTAAAAGGCGAGGAATTGGGTGTTGTACGGGCAGGGAATGGCCTGGCGAGGCGACATCACGATCTGCCTTTCGCCCCAGGCGATCCAGGCGTGGACCGCGGTAGCCTCTCTGAAACCAGGCGGTCAGCGACGCTACTCCGATGCGGTCATCGAGGCAGCATTGGCGCTGCGGCTCGTGTTCAGGCTTGCCTTTCGATAAACTGAAGGAGTGTTGAATTCTTTGCTCACGCTGATGGAGCTGGAGTCCCACTCCCCCGATCACCCCCCCCCCTGTCTCGCGGCGCGGCGAGTGGGCGTCTGCAAAGTATGGACTCGGGGTGAACGACACCGGCTGGCGAAAGCTCCACCTGGCTGTTGATGGCAAGGGGAACATCTCGGCGGCCAACCCAACTCAACCGAGTGCTTGTGCTCGGGAGGCCCGAGTCGATAGCGTTGCGAGCATAAGTGCTTCGGGACGGTTCTGCTCGCTCACGATTCCGCCATGCGCCCGGTAG
>JAACDH010000409.1 GCA_009936995.1 Rhodobacterales bacterium | reverse complement strand
TCCGATCTCGTCGACGTTGAACCCCTGCTCCCACGCGGGTGTGCCACGCTCGACACGGTTGACTCGGCTACCGTTGGTGTGAAGGCCAATCCACGGCTCATCGTTGTCGAGGGCCATGGGTTCGGCGGGCAGCTCAAGGCCAAATTGGGTGAGAGCGGGGCCATAGTCAAGCTCGGAGGTGCCATCTACGGCCTCGGCGAAAAAGGCATCCAGGTTGGTGCCCGCCACTTCGCTGCAAAGGTCTCTGAACTGTTGGGAGGTGTAGCCCTTGTCGCCACCGTAGCGCTTGTAGGCCAGGCGCATCACGTCGTCGAGTGACCGGGTGTCGACCGTAGTTTCTCGGATCTTCGCGTCGAGCAGGAAGGCCACAACAGCCCCCTTGATGTAGTACGAAATTTGTGTATTACCGCTGTTTTCGTTCTTTCTGTAGTGTTTGATCCACGCGTCTCGGCTGGCGTCGGCTACCGGCTGAATCAGGCGTCCGGGGGTGGTCTGCAGTCCCTTGATGTTCTTGCCGAGGCGCTCCAGATACTGTTCTTCGGTATACAGCCCCGCGCGGACCAGCAAGAGGTCGTCGTAGTAGGAGGTGCAGCCCTCTGCGACCCAAAGATCGTCGGTGTGTACCTCGGTTTCGTAATCGAATGGTCCAAGATTTACGGGGCGCAGCCGCTTTACATTCCAGGTATGGAAAAACTCGTGGCTGACTAAGCCCAGCCAACCGCGGTAGGCCTCTTCGTCTCTGCTCATCCATCGACTGGTGAGCATAAGCGTAGAGCGCTTGTGCTCTAAACCGCCACGGGCCTCGGCGATGACGTTGAGAAACTGATACTCGGGGTAGGGGATATCTCCCCAGAATTCAGTTTGAATCTGGACGATTTTCTGAACATCTTCGACGGACTGGGAGTGGTCCCAGACCTCGTCGCCGCCTAAGTTCACCAGGGTGTGGGGCACGCCCGACACGTCGAAGGTGTGGGTTTTTGGATTGCCAGCGACGATAGGAGAATCGACTAAAACATCGTAGTTCGGTGCGATCCAGTGGTATTTCCCCTCGGAAGCGTCGGGGAGCGCCGTCCACACCTCCGCCCACCCGTCGGGAAGGGTCACGGTGACCTCGTGGGGACGCGCTAGGGCGTCGACTCGGGTGATGAAGGTTGGGGCGCCGTTTAGCATCGCGAAGTCGGCGTCGACCCAGTTCCCCTGAACGGCCATCGCGTGGCTGTAGACCCGGTAGGTGAGGCGAACGGCGTCGGCTCCGCCGGTCTGGACGGTCCATCGGTTCTTGCTGCTTACATCGATGGTCGCCGGTGTTTGAACCTGCATATTTTCGACGTGCTGCACATACTCGCGAACCAGGTAAGAGCCGGGCGTCCAAACGGGCATCATCAGCGTGAGCTGGTCTGCCCCATCGGTAGGGAAGATGGCTTCTACCTCCACATAGTGGGTGTGGGGTGCTGGAAAGCTTACGTGATACGCCAGATGACCGTCGGAGCTGGCCTGGGGTGCCTCGAGCGGGGCCGAAACGGGGATGTCGCCTGTGGAAAGCGGCTTGCAGGCGAGGATGAGCAACAGCGCGGAAGAGAGCATTTGGGTCTCGGTTTTGTTGGACTATCGACGGGGAGTATAGGTCATGACGTGCAAAGTTGCCGGTGATGGAGGTGCCGGTTCTTCTAGCGTTACCACGGCGGAGATCGGTCGCGGCCTACCTGTTCAAACACCTGCGAGGCCATCACCTAGATCTTGTAGCGCGAACAGTCCTAATCAGTGGTCTCTTGAACCCACCACGCGAGCGCCTCTCGCGGCAGCCGTTCACTCGGGCGCTTCCTCGACGACCTTCGGCGCATCTTCGACGGCCTCCGGCGCATCTTCGACGCCCGCTTCGACGCCCGCTTCGGCTGGCGCCAAGGCCTGTAGGGCGTTGAGCGTCTGCTCTAGTTCGGTCAACTGTTGACCCCACGTGGTCCAGTCACCGGTGCCGGCGGCGTCTTTGGCCCCTTGGAAGAGCGCTGCTGCCGAGCGACTAAGGCCCTGCCAGTCGACGGCCTCGGCGGGGGTCATGGGGTTAGAGCTGGGCTGTGTGACCTCCCTACCGGCCGGTATTGCAGCCCCAAAGAGCTTCGCGATGCTGGCTTCTAGGGTGGGTGCCATGGCAATGTTATCGTCGTACGCCACAATCACCCGCTTGAGCTCTGGGATGCTGCCCAGTCCCTCGGATACCAAGTACAACGGCTGTACGTAGAGCAGGGACTCCTCGACGGGGATGACCAGCAAGGTGCCGCGTTGAACGCTGGAGCCCTGCTGGTCCCATAGCGAGATCTTGGCGCTGATGTCGGCGTCTTGGTTGATGCGGGCGTCGATCATGGTCGGACCGTACACCATCTTCTCTTTCGGGAATTTGTAGGCGCGCATCTCGCCGTAGCCTTCGCCGTCGGAGCGGACCACCATCCAGGCGGCCAAGTTGGGCTTTTCGGACGGACTGAAGGGCAGCATTAAGATGAACTCTTCTCGGTCTTCACCTGGAAGCTTCATGACCGTGTAGTACGGCGCCATGTGACTACCCGCGAGGGTGGGGACCTCCCAGAGGTCCTCGCGGTTGTAAAAGACTTGCTGATCACTCATGTGGTAGGTGGCGAAGAGCTGACTTTGAACCGCGAACTGCGTCACCGGGTATCGGATGTGTGCCTGCAGGGACTCTGGCATCTCGGAGATGGGCTTGAACAGGCCAGGAAGCGCGGAGGCCCAGGCGTCTGCGATGGGGTCGGCGGTAGTGGTTCGATAGAACGTCACCTGTCCATCGTAGGCGTCGATGGTGACCTTCACGGGATTACGCAGGTAGTTTCCGATGCGATCCACGTGGGTGCTGTACGGGAAGTGGTCGCTGGTGGTGTAGGTGTCGACGATCCACACCAAGCGGCCCTCGGCGACGACCATATAGGGGTCGGAGTCTACGTGGAGGAACGGCGCGATTCGACGCACGCGCTCGAGCACACGCCGGTACATCAGGACTTTGCTGTCGGGCGTCAGATCGTCGCTGAAGAGCAGCTCGGAGCTGGCCATGCGAATGGCGAATAGCAAACGCCCGACGGTTCCCATGCGGACGCCACCGGTGCCCGTGTAGGTGGTGAAGCGATTGTCGTCGCCAGCGGGGAAGTCGAACTCGGGATTGTCGGTTTCTACAAATACCTCGGTGGGCATGTGCTCGCCGAAGTAGATCTCGGGTCGGTCGATCTCGAGCTCTGGATAAGTGGACTTCGGAGGTAGATCTTGGACGAAGAGCTTGGGCAGTCCCTGCTCGTTAACCTCGTTGACGGGACCTAGGGTGATGCCGTAACCGTGGGTATAAGTCATGCGCTGGTTGACCCAGGTCTGGGCCTCTTTTGCCAGGGAAGATGCGGGCAACTCGCGCGGGGAGAGCATGATCTGCCGGAGCTCGCCGTCGAGTAGATACCGGTCGTTGGCGACGTTTGAGAAGTCGTAGTAGGTCCGAATCTCTTGAACCTGCTGGAACGTGGTCAGCAGCGGAGCGTGGTCCCACAAGCGGATATTCTTGATGGTGAGCTCGTTGTTCGCGAGGTCCTCGAGGGTGATGCTGTTGTCACCTGAGAGGGGCCGTTCATCCACCTCGTCGATGCCGAAGGCAAAGCGAGTGGCTGCGATGTGGTCGACGATGTGGGGACCTTCGCGAGCCAGTTCGTTGGGCTTTACGGAGTAGGCTTGGAGAACCCCGGGTAAGAACAAGCTCAATCCGCCGGGGGCGAACAGCAAGCTCATGGTGACCAACGCCCAACCTTGGCTGGTGCGTTCGATGGCCATCCAGCCGGCGAGGGCTGCGATCGCGGCGGCCACGGCCTGGACCGTGAGCAGAATGAGGGTGGCGTGGGTGTCGGTGTAGCCTGGGCCGGTGAACAGTCCGCTCTCGTCGTACAGCAACTCGAACCGCTGAAGGACCAGGCCCATGGAGAGCATGATCAAGCTCGCGGCTACTAAACCGGCCAGATGGCGGCGGGCCTCGGGGCGGATGCTCAGACCTTCGGGGACCAGCTGTCCGTCGACTTCGTGCATCCGGATCTTGACCGCACCCCGGCTGAGATAGGCGGCTGCCGAGACCAGCAGGCACAGGCCGAGAAGGAACTGCAGAGACACCCGCATGTGCAACAGCAACGGCAGGAAGAAGACGTAGAAGCTAGCGTCCATGCCGAATATAGGGTCGATGAAGTCAAAATCGGCGCCGTGCCAGGCCTCCATACCGTCGACCCACCATGTGCTGGAATCTGTGCCGAAGAGCAGCCCCGTGAGGACGGCGACGCCGACGGCGAGCGTGGACGGTGCAACGTTGGAGAGCGCCTCGCCCAGTGGGTTATCGCGCAGATCGGTGGCCAAGCGCGGGCCGGCATCGGGGTCGTCGCCCAGCGCGACTCGGGCGTTGACGTAGACGGCCCCACCCGCGAGCAGGCCCATGGCCAATCCGATGCCCCACTGAGCGCCTGTGGTCGCCCAAAAGACGTGTTCGAAACCCTGACTCTTGAACCACATCCAGTCGGTGACCAGGTGGATGATGGGCTGGAGGAACAGGAACAGGGCGGCCGCGATTGCGAGCGCGATGCCGCGAGGCAGGTTTAACTTCATATCCAGGGGTTATCCGATCGGAGCGCCTAGTGCGCGTCCCTGCTGATACCTTCCCGAGGAACGGCGCCGGCGCGCCGGCATCGGGCTCATCCACAACCCCCTTATGGGGCGGGTAGGGGACGTGGAATGGGTGATTTTGGGCGACGTTTTCGTCGCCGTCTTCGGAGGCCGAGCCCGTGTCGTCTTAGGTGCCGTTGGGGTTGGTACCGGCGTCGACCTCTTCGCCGTCTTTGGCGCCGTCCCCATCAGAATCGGGAGACAGAGGGTTGGTTCCGTGGAGGTTGACTTCGTCGAAGTCGGACAGACCATCGAGGTCGGTGTCGGAGAACAGGCGATTTGTACCGCCGTTGACCTCTTCGCCGTCCGTAAGGCCGTCGCCGTCGGTGTCCGGGTTGTTCGGATCGGTTCCGCCGGCCAGCTCTATGCCATCGAGCAGGCCGTCACCGTCGATATCGGGGTTGGTGGGCGTGGGGTCGCAGTCGTCGCCTAGGCCGTCGGAGTCGCCGTCGGTCTGCGGCGAGTTGGGCACGGTCCGGCAGTTGTCGGTGCTGTCGATGACGCCGTCGCCGTCGGCGTCGGTGTCGCGGTAGTCGGGGAGGCCGTCGCAGTCGGTGTCGTCGGGCGGCGTGAGCAGCGAGAGGTCGCCGGCCTCGGCGCGGTCGGCGATGCCGTCTTCGTCGGAGTCGGCCTCCGAGTGGTCGGGTGTGAGGTCGCCGTCGGTGTTGGGCGGGTCGTTCAGGTCGAGGGCCTCATCGCGGTCGGAGATGGTGTCGTCGTCTTCGTCGGGGTCGTTGGCGTTGAGTCCGAGGACGACCTCGGCCGGGTTGGATAGGCCGTCGCCGTCTTGGTCGCCGTCGAAGCCCGAGATGCGCACGTCGTCGAAGCGCCCATCGGAGCCCAGTCCGAATGCCGAGAGCCCTGCCCGGCCTTCGGGAAGCGGAGCGGCGTCTACGTAGTGGAGCACGATGTCGCCCCCGGATCCGAGCACGCCGTCGAGGTCGGCGTCGACGGTGCAGCGGACGTCGCCGCCGATGATCTGGAGTTCGATCAGGAGGTCGGTGTCTTGGGGATAGGCGTAGGCCGATTCGGCCACGGTGTAGTCATCGTCGGACACACAGGCGCCATCCACTCGGATTAAGGCCACCCGAGAACCGCCCACAGAAGCGGAGCAGCCCGGGGTTACATCGTTGGTTAGGACACACTGGTAGTAGCTGTCTTCACTGGCGTATCGACCGATTATTCCGATGGCGCCGGTGGCGGGGTTGGCGACGTGAACCACGGCTTGAATGGCGATGTCGCTCCAGGTTGGGTGTCCGGTGACCAGGAAGTTCTCGGCGCCGTCGATGGGACTGCCTTGTGTACCGGTGACGACGTCGACCGTGGGACCGACGCCATCGTTCAGGTCACTTGCCCACAAGTCGCTGCTGATGGCCTCCCAGCCGGTGAGGCTGCTGTCGGCGCCGATTGCGGACTCGTCACTGCAGGTGAAGTCGTCGAAGCGCATGGATGCGGGCTCGCAGAACCCAGTCAAGTCGGGGTCGGCGGCGTCTACCTGGAGGTCGCAGTCGTTGTCCAGCAGATCGCAGAGTTCGGGGGCGTCGGGGTAGATTTGGTCGGCATAGGGGCTGCGGTCGTCGCAGTCGTCGGCGTTGGCGAGAAAGACGGGCGGCTGTACGCAGGTGGTGACTGAGAATGCGCTGTCGCCGTAGCCATCGCCGTCGACGTCGACGTACCAGGGCACGGGCACACCGTTGGGGTCGGCTTCGTCTACCAGAGCGAGAGCGTCGCAGTCGTTATCTAGGTTGTCGCCGCACCATTCGGGGCTGAGGGGGTAGCGCAGGTCGTTGTTGTCGTCGCAGTCCAGGTTGTCGTAGGACTCGGCCAGGCCGTCGCAGAACAGGTCACCGTCGTCGTCGATG
>JAACDH010000408.1 GCA_009936995.1 Rhodobacterales bacterium | reverse complement strand
TCGAGTTGGGCTTGCTCGGCGACGTTCTTCAGCTCGGCCGGGTCGGAGGCGATGTCGTGGACGATTTGGACGCCGTCTCGGTTGATCCACTTTTGACCCTGTTCGAGCACCGCCCATCCGTCGTTGTTGTAAAGCGGGCGTCCGAATGCTTGAGGTCGGTCGCGAAGTTCTTTCTCGGCGCCGCTGACGCCGTGCACCGAGTCGACCAAAGACACGCCGGGACCGTCGGCAGGGTCGAGGCCTTCGAGGGCCAGCGCCGTGGGGGCGATGTCGAGGAGGGAGACCGGAGCGTCGTATCGCCCAGGCGGCACGTGGGGGCTGCGCACAATCATGGGCACGTGAAGCAGCTCGTCGTAGAGGGTGTGGCCGTGCTCGAAGCTGTCGTGGTCCCAGAACTCTTCGCCGTGGTCGCTGAACAGCACCACTGTGGCGTCGAGTCCGGCGGCGTCGAGGACCGGCACCAGCGAGTCGTCGACGTAGCGGATGTTCTGGTCGTATCGGGCGATGGTGTAGTCCCGGACGGCCTGGTAGTTGGCGTCGTCTTTGTTCACTTCCATCAGGGCCACGCGGCTCATGCGGACGTCGGGTGGGATTCGTGCCCAGAGGTATTGGTACGACAAACCCTCTTCGTAGGGCAGATGCGGGTCGATGTAGTGGACCATCAGAAAGACATCGCGGTCGGGGTAGTTTTCGAAGACGTCGGTGGCGGCGCGAGAGACTTCGCCGGCCGTCATCAGGTGCTCGTACTGGAAGCGCGAGAATCCCCGGTGCATATCGAACGGTTGTGACAGAAAAGCGTCGGCGACGATGGCCTCGGCGCGGAAGCCGGCCTCGGAGAAACGCTCGGCGAGGTTGGGATGGTCGTACCAGTCCTCGGGTTGTTGACCGGAGAGCGCGGTTCTGGCGCTGGGAAGCGTCCAGGGTGCGACGGACCGGGCGTTCTCGAACACGGCGGCGTGCTCGGACCAAGCGGTGATGGCCGGAGAGGTGTTGCGTTTGTAGCCGTACGTACCCAGGTGGTCGGGGCGGAGGGTGTCGATGAAGACAAGTACGGTGCGACTTGGTTTTTCGGAGGGCGTGTACACCACCGGGTCTTCGAGGAACACGTAGTCGAAGAGTGGGGTGATGCCGGGCTCGGTGGCGATCTCGAGGGTGACCGCTTTGCCGGCGTGCTCAGCCAAGTCCCAGCGAACATCTTGCCAGCGCTTGAGCTTGAGGTCGACCACATGGCTGGCCAGCTCGTTCTCTCCGTCGAGGACGCGCAGCAGCACAGAGGCGCCGTCGGTGCGATCCACGGAGCGGATGGCCGGCGGCATTATCGTTCCGCGGAAGGTGAGCACGGCGCGCTCTGGCAGGGGGATGGACCACGACGCGGTTGTGGGGGCTGGCAGGAACAGGCCGGTGTACGAGATGGCGTCGAGCGTGAAGTTGCGGGTGGCAAATTCACGTGGGTCGGCCTTGCCTTTGCCCAAGTTCAGGGCATTCTCGTGGGTGGTGGCCTTTGGAAACGTGATGGAGACGTCTTTCCAGTCCGGGGCCGGGCTGTCTTTTGAAAGTCCGATGAACAGCTCGTCGCGGGAGAACCCGTAACTATTTGGGGCCTCGCCACCCCGTGCGAAGTTCAGGTACTTGTCGCCGAGAGTGACCCGCAGTCCAGGAGGAGGCGCCGAGCCGAAATGGTGGGTGCCTTCGCTCTTGGTGGGCATCAAGTTGCTGTGGATGGGAAGGGGCGTGGCGTACAGGTCGGCTGCGCCGTGGCGCCCGCGGTACTCACGCGGCGCGATGAGTCCGAACTTATCGGGCGCGGCCTCCTTTTTTGGACGATTGCTGTACGGAAGCGTGAGCGTATCGATGGCGTCCGGATTTCGGGCCAGAGCGATGGCGGTGACCGTACGCGCTGGGGGGGCCGTAGCGGGTCCCGTTTGAGAGGGCGTGGTCAACACCGGCGAGCTGGGGCTGTTTAAGCCGCAGGCGAAGATCGTGAGAAGCCAGAGAGACACGTAAGAGAATCCAGATGCGTGGAGAGTCTTGGTAGCCGATTTAGACGTCTTCGGCGATGTTGCGCGGTCGAGAAGTATAAGCACCTCGGTAAGTCACAGTCTGAGTTGGGCCCAGATGCCGTTGATGGGGGTCATGGCGTGTTGAAGGAGCGCAGTGCGTCAACCGTCGCGTAGCGGGTGAGGTTCCCGAGGACTTTGAAGTCTAGATCAGAGGGTTCTTGGTTGAAGTCGATGCCGTCAAACATGGTGGCGAGAGCGCGGGTGACGCGGATCTCGACGTGTTCGGTGAGCAGCGCTGCGTTCGCGAGGTTGGCGAGCTGTGGAAGATCGCGGAGGGCGCCATGTGCCACGTCACTCTGTACATCGAGCGGCCAACGGTCACCGTTTGGACTGGTGATTGTACCTTCGAGCCACAACGATGAGCCGGTGAGGTTGCGTCCTTCCGCCTCCGCCTCCTCGATGGCGTAGCTCATCACGTAGTGGACACGACAGTAGGTGTCGGGGGCGAACAAGTAGGGGCCGTATTGGTGCGGAATGGGCGTGGCGAGTGACTCCATCTGGTCGAGCACGAGCGCAGAGGGGTCGATCTCGTCGCCGCTGTGTCCTGCGTAGGCGGATTGAACGCCGACCAGGGACCACAGCACGTCGGAGCCATGCACGATGACGTCTTCGCAGGCCACCAAGGACAGCCCGTAGCTGCCCACCCAGCCGTTCTCTACGTGCACCACGTAGCCGAGGTCAGTGGTGGTGCTCCAGCCCTGCGTCTCCCAGGTCACGTCTGCCGTGTCCCAAGTCAAGGTGTACTCCGCGGAGGACAGCAATGCGTGACTGCCATCGTCGAGGGATACGGTGCACGCGACCAGGGTGATCAGCAGGAACGAGCGCTTCATCCGCAGTCCGCCGCGCAGTTGTCGGCGGTCTCGGGGCCGTCGCAGATGTCGTCACCGCAGCACGGCATTCCCACTTCGACTTCATCGCAGGTGGGTGGGCCACCGTTGCCCGCACCGGGGCCTCCGCCCGCGCCAGTGTCCTCGTTTGCGGTGCCGGTGTAGCAGCCGATAATGTAAGGGAAACCCTCGGTGGCGTGGTAGTGGTACTCGCCAGAAGTGCTGGTGTGACCATTGCACTCGTCTAAGTACTCGTCGCCATTTTGGGCCACGTATTCGTGGTTGTCCCATGCGTATGTGGTGGGGTCGCCGGTCTGTTGCCAGCTAGACTGGAACTCGATGAGCGAGGAACAGGCGTCGTCCGCGCACCCCCATCGGCCATAGATGCCGAATCCATCCAAGGCGTATCCAATGAGGGGAGACGCTTCATCGTTACCGCGCACGAAGCCTTGGCGCACGCAGTCCGTCAGCAGGGCGTGGAAGTGGTAGTCGGCTTGGCCGCCAGTGTGACCCATGCAGCGGTCCACGATGCCGTTGTAGATTGGGTCGCCGTAGGGGTCGGGAAATTCGGCTTCGTTGGGGCCGTACATTGGCAGGCCGCTGACCGAGAAGGCCGCGACGCCGAGAAGGGGGATGTCGGTGGGGGCTGCGGCGACGATGGGGTTGAGCGGAACGGTCCATTCGTAGTCCTGCGACGCGAGGCCGTTGGGGGTGAGGGCTACAAACTCAAAGTCGGGGATGCCGTTGGAGGTTACGATGAGCGCGTCGTCGGAGCAGCTCACGACCACGTCTGGCGCGTCATATGCGCTGTTTGCGGCGTGTGCCGACAGGGCCGGCAACTGGGAGGCGGCGGCGCAATCGGGCTCGGTGGTCGGAACGGTGACGTCGCTGTCGTCGACGTTGCTCTCGGACGCGCCGCAGGCCATTAGAAAGAGGGCGAGAACGGGGATGAGACGCATGGAAACCTCAGGTTGGGGTGCTGGTGGGTCTGCGAGTTGTGTGCCAACACTGAACCACCGATGAAAGCTCTGAATGCTTGGTTATCTGCGCCAGGAGTGCGAAATCCGCAGGCTTCGGCATGCAGTTCTCGCACGAAGACCCGAGCGCATGGACGGGGCCGCGGCTTAGCTGCCCTGGTACACGTACACATCTCGCTTCGGGTACGGGATCTCGACGCCTTCTTTTACCAATCGCTAGTAGATCTTGGTGTTTAGCGCATCCAAAATCATGGGTTGAAGACCGGGCTCCGTGATCCACACCACAAGTCCGAAGATTAAGGCACTGTCTCCCATATGTTTGAACAAGACCGCCGGAGCAGGAGACTGAATGAGTCCCGAAACGCCGTGAGTTTCTTCGAGCAGCATTGCCTTTAGGGCGTCGATGTCGGTGCCGTAGGCCACGCCTATGTCGACCGTGACTCGGTACTTGACCGAGGGGCCGCCGGACGGGTTGACGATCTGCGTGGTGGCCATCATCGCGTTGGGGACGATGATCTCAACGTCGTCAGGGGTGACCAGTCGGGTGGTTCGAATGCCGATCTCGACCACCCGACCCCGAGCACCGTTGTCCAGATCGAGAAAGTCACCGAGTTTATAGGGCGCATCGGCCAGAATGACCACGCCTGCCATGAGGTTGGACATGGTGTCTTGGGCGGCGAAACCCACGGCGACGCCCACCACACCGGCCGACGCCAGCCAGCCGGCGGGGTTGACACCCCACACCTCGAAGAGCATAAAGGCGGCACCTCCCCAGACGATTGCCGTGCTCGCGAAGTCGAAGACGGGCAGGGTGCGCTGGTTCACGTACGCGTAGCGATTGCTGTTCTGGACCAGCCACTCGAGCATCAGGTGGCTGATCCTGGAGAGCGTGCGGCTCCACAAGAAGACGGCCCAGCTGCCGAGGCCACCGGTGATAATCCAGCCGGCCTCGTCTGAAGGGTTCAGCGCGAAGACGGCATACCACACGCCCAGAATCTGGACGGACCAACCTACGGGGGACTGCAGCTGGTGGGCGATCTGGTCGTCGAGGTCCGTCTTGGTGTGGTCGACAAACCGCATGATGACGTGCCGGAAGAACCAGCGAACAAAGACAGCCAGCACCGTGCTGCCGAGCAGCAGGAGCGCAGCTTGCGTCCACCCCCCCGTTTCCCACCAAAGGACCGCTTGATTGCCGACCCGTTGCCAGTCGATGTCCATCAATACTCCTGACGTGCTGGTTAGGGCAATGGGTTGATTCCGGCGAGCCGGAGAAACCAAGGGATAGCATATAATCCTACGGCCCAGAGCATGGTCCAGCGGAACATGAGTCTGGACGACGGTCCGAGACGATAGGGGTCTTGAGTGACCAGCCGTATGGCGCCGATAATACCGCTGATAGAGATCCACGCGAACATCGTGAAGCCGGCTGGATTGTAGAAGAAGCTTCGGATCCAGTGGAAGCGCGCGGCGTGTACAAAGGAGCGGGTCATGCCGCAGCTGGGGCAGGGTTTGCCGGTGACCACCTCCATGGCGCAGCGGTCGCCTACTTGATGACCCAAGAAGTAGCTCCACTCGTCTGGACCGGGGGCCAGCGCGAGGGAACAGGCCCAGGTGAGCAGGGCAAAACCGAGGAGAATGGCAGGCCAGGCCCACCACGGTTCACGGGTGATGCGGGGGAGCCGGGAGAGGGCTTTGTCGATGCGTTTTAGGGTGTCTTGCACAGTGCCTCCCACGGCGCCAAGGCCTCGGCGGCTTCTTGCCACCAAGGTTGGGCACGCCAAATACGGCCTAAATCGCGGGGAAACGGTGCCACGGTGTGTAGGTCTGTGCCATCGGGTAGCTTCAAATGGAGCTGCCAGCAGTGCAGGGCCAGTCGACCCAGGCTGTGTTCTTGTCGCCAGGATCGGTTGATCCGGGAGTCGCCGTGGCTGGAGTCGCCAAGAACCGGGTGGGTGAGAAAGTTCAGGTGTCGCCGGATCTGGTGGGTGCGCCCGGTGCTGGGCGACGCGAGGACCAACGAAGAACGAGGCTCATCAGCGCCACCGAGTCTACGCACAACCGTTTGGGCCTCTTGGATGACGCCACGGTCGTCTTTGAGGGGTTTGCTGACGGTGACGGGCTCGGTCTGTCTCATATTTCCTCGCACATGGGCCAGATAGTGTTTCGCACCCGCGGCCAACGCCTGGTGTAGCCCTTCGACATGCTCGGCGCCGAGCGCCACGAGAAGGCATCCCGATGTGGGGCGATCGAGTCGGTGGACCGGCCACACGTATTGTCCCAGCTGATTTCGGAGCAATTGGATAACGGCTGGGCGTGCCGTGGGCTTGAAGCGATGTACGGCGACTGCGGTGGGCTTAGAGATGACCACCCAGGTCTCGCCGCGAGCCAGGATCTTGAAATTCACGCCTGTGTTCTATCTCGTCTCGCGAGGTAAGCTGTGCCATGCACCTACGAAACGCGATCTGGCTGGGGCTCGGACTCGGCCCTTTGGTCTGCGGCCCCCCGACTTGGCGGGCGGCTAGGCAGGCCCATTGACACTGCGGATTGCCGTGGCAGAGACATGGGATGGCCAGCCGGTGCACGCGGATGCGCGGGTTGAACTTCAAGTTCGATGGTGTGGAAATAACCTCGAAATCAGCGTTAATGCGCCTTTTTACGGAGATCCTGTGCCGAGTGGTGCGCCGGGTACCCGGGACGGTCTGTGGGACTACGAGGTGGTCGAACTCTTCCTCGTTGGACCGCCAGGCGCGCGCTGCCCCTACACCGAGATCGAGCTCGGTCCACATGGACACCACCTGGTCCTTCAGCTCGAAGGCGTTCGGAATACGGTACAAAACTGCCTTCCGATAGAGTACGCGGCCACAATCGATGGCTCGCGATGGCGCGGGGTTGCCCGGGTTCCGGCCGCTCTCTTGCCCAAGATCACCACCTACAACGCCTACGCCATCTCAGGGGAGGGCGACGTCCGCCGGTATCTGGCGGCGCATCCGGTGCCAGGTCCCGCACCCGACTTCCATCGACTCGGGTTTTTCGCCGATTGGCCCCTGAGTGTTAAACCGGTGCTGTGAGTACAC
>JAACDH010000407.1 GCA_009936995.1 Rhodobacterales bacterium | reverse complement strand
GGCTTACAGAGCGGCCACTACGCAAACGAGCGACCGGTAACGTCACCAACGGGTGACCAGAAAACAGCCACAAAGGCCATCAGGATGTAGACATCCGAAGAGCGCATCCACCCTTGAAAGCCGGCCCCCCATTGCAAGGCTGCAATGGGACTGGACATCACTCGTAGGATGAGCGCAGTGACTAGAGTTCCAACCAGAGCAAGTACGCCAATCGCCTTACACGCGAGGCCGGGCAAGCCGACTTTTTGTTCGACGTACTCATTCATGGAACGGACTTAGTCCTTGAAGATAGCGTTCAAGAAATCGAGGCCGTTTTCATTCATGCCAACGGACTCGCCAGAAGCAAGCTTCTGTGCGACGAGGTATGCGTCGTACGTCACGATGAGGCCCCAGATGGGAACGAGCGGAGACGCCATACCCATGGTGCAGGCAGCGACGAACATCATCACGAACGTCATCACAACGCTGACAATGGCCTTCTTCTGTTGACCCATCATGAAGTAGCCAACGCAGTTGAACAGGAACAAGTTCAGAACTGCGATGAGAATGGGGTTGGTATCGGGCTTGGTGATCATCTCACCCATGATGGGACTCCTTAGAGGTGTGTGAAGCGGGGCAACGCCCTCGCGTACTTTTTTGTCTCGATCCCCTTTTACAGGAAACCGACGAATCGGTCCGGAGATTAGGCCAGTTCTAGGCCGCTGTCCAAGGCATACAGACCAAAATGGTAGAATCCCGAAAACTATCAGCGTTTAACCCGGCTTATTATTTGCGAATCTACAAACTAAATTGGAAAGCTCACCCACAACGGGAAGCGGGGCACCACACCACTCTTGGGCACGTACACGAATTGGTCCGACCAGAACAGATCATCGGGGTTCACTTCAAGCACACCAGACAGTACGTAGACGCCTTCGGGAACTCCCACAAACGCGAAAGCCCCCGCGATCCCAGTATACAGAGCGGTGCCGTCAAAAACCGCCCCCTCTTCTGCGTCGAGGTAGCAGGGTAAGTAGACTGCTTCGGTGCGCGGATTCCAAAGCTCCACCCGACCCGTCACCGCGAGCGGATGTTCTCCGGTCTCGGCGTCGGTCACGTCCTGCACCCGCACCTCGCCGAACAGCGCACCCGCCCCCTTCGCCGAAGTCGACGGGCAGCCTTCAAACCGAGCGCGCCAATCGGTTTCTTGGGCGTGTGAAAACGCGAAAATCTCGCCATCCTCCACCTCGTAAACCTCTGACAATCCGGTGACCCCCGAAAATGACGTAGGTGGCCCTGCGTCGGAGGTCACGATGGCGAAGATCAGCTCACCTGCCGGAACCTCAACACTAAACTCACCAGCACCGTTGGTGGTTGCGCTGGCGTATGTGGTGCCTTCTTCGTCCCGCACCGTGAGCTCGGCGCCGGGCAGCGCGAGACCACCTAGCCCCTGGGCATCCGAGACCTCGCCCTCCATGGTGACCGTTTTGGGCAACGGGTTGCAGGAAGCGAGCAGGAATAGAGCAATTATTGGACGCATGAGCGACCTCCAGCGGACATCTATCGCCCAGTCCGGTGACTTTCCAGGTCTTGAAGAAGCGTTCGACTCTTTAAGTCGCGCCCGAGATGCCAGATGGCGAAGTTCGCCAGCAACCATCGGTCTTGTACTGTGTGGTCGGGGAGCGCGGTGTGAACGGTGGCCAACATCGGCGAACGTCGCAACATCTCGAAATAGGACAAGGTGTCCAGAAATACCCGTGTTCCACTGCCGCAATGCTCGTGCATTCCACCGCCACTCTCGGCGTCGAAACGAATGGGATCTTCGAGCGGAAGCGAGCACCTGCAACAGCTCACGAACGCCGGTGTAAAGCCAGCGAAGGTCAGCGCCTTGGCTTCGAGCGCGACTCTAGACGTCTCACCTACTGCCCCCTCCAGCTCTAAGAGTTCGAGCCAGACCGCCAGGAGTTGGGTGAGCTTGGCCGCAGGATGTCCCTCGGGGGCCAACGCACTGCAAAGCTCGCACCCGTAGGCCAACAGCGCGATGCGATCGATGTCGGCCCGACTCCGAGCAGGCGCCGACAACAGCTCCATACTTGAGATGGACCACATCGATCCCTTTCCCTTTCGCAGCACCACCGCCGATTGAGTACCCACGTCCAGCAGCCCACCGAACCGCTTGGTGGACCGACGAGCCCCACGCGCGACCCCGGTCAGGCGTCCCTGAGTGGCCGAGAGAAAGCGAACGATTCGATCGGCCTCACCCAGTGGCATGCCCCCCACCACAATCATCGGCTCGCCAATCATCAGAGCCCCAAGAGCGTGCGCGCCACGTTGAAGTAGATGACGATTCCGATGAGATCGACCAGCGTGGTGACGAAAGGCCCGGTCGCAATCGCGGGGTCCGCTCCGCCACGGTCCAGCACCATTGGGATGGCGGAGCCAAGTACGGTTGCCGCGCAAATGGCCAGAAAGATACTGCTGGAGATGCTGGCCGCAATGAGCGGTTCTCCTGGGAAGCGAATGAGCGCATAGCAGCCCAACAAGGAGGCGTACAGCCCACCCAAAAGGACCCCAACCTGGGCCTCGCGAGCCATAAACCGCCCCGGACCGCCAAGCTGAACGCGCCCCAAAGCCAGGCCTCGGACCGCGAGGGTGGCGCTTTGGATGCCGACATTTCCGCCCATACCCATAATGACGGGGATGAAACCAGCCAACACCGCGACGGTCTTCAGCGTATCCTCGTAGACCCCAATGATCTCTGCCGCCAGGATGCCGCCGGCCAGGGTGGCTAAAAGCCAACCTCCGCGATGCCACGATTGGGTAAACACCGAAGAGGCGTCCACCCCGCCTACACCTGCCATCAGCAGCATGTCTTCATCGGCTTCGTCGCGAATAACGTCGACCACATCGTCGACCGTGACCACCCCCAACAACCGCCCCTCTGCGTCGACGACAGGTAGCGCCAACAAGTCGTAGCGCGCGACCAAACGAGCCACTTCTTCTTGGTCTTCAGTAGGCGGAACACGAATCAGATCGCGGCTCATCAGCGACGTGAGCGGGGTCTTCGCGGGCCGAGTTAGAAGAGAGCGAAGTGAACAAACCCCGAGAATCCGGCGCTCGGCGTCCACCACGTACACGTAGTAAATAGACTCCAATTCACTGTGGTGCTGCTGAAGTCTGGAGATGGCCTGCCCGCAGGTGGTCTGCTGCGGCACCACGAAGGCGCGGGGCGACATCAGCCCCCCCGCGGTGTCAGCCGGCCAATTCAACAAGCTTCGAACCACCTCGCTGGACTCGTCGTCGCGGAGCTCGTCGAGCACCCTCTCTCGCAGCGTGAGCGGCAGGGAGGCCACCACGTCAGTGGCGTCGTCCGGTTCCATGCGATCGATGATCTCGACTAGGTCCTCTTCGTTCATCTCCTCGGCGAGCATCCTTGTTGTCCGCTCCGAGAGAAAGCCCAGTACGTCGGCGGCATAGTCGGTGTCCCCCAGCGTGGACCACAGCGAACGCTGTTCGGACCAGGTGAGATGCTCCATCGCCTCGGCGGTGTCTTCGGCACGAACGCCCGAGAGCAATCGCCACACCCCTGCCCGGCTGTCTTTGCGCACCAACCGCCGCAACAGCGTGTAAGTACGCTTTTGACGAGCTGCATCGTGCTCTGGAATGGTCTCGCTCACCGGACGTCGCCGACGTCATCGACGAACACCAATCGCCGAGGTTCACCCTGACGCCCTTGTGGGACGATACGATTGCCGTTGTACTCTATCCGAACTGAGTCGGCAGCTTGAATCTCTACTTCGAGCTTATCCTTGGCCTGAAACTCGAAGCGCTCCCCATTGGTGACGTTGCGATCGGCCACCAAAACTTCGTCGACCCAAACCCTGAGTCGCGTGTTGCGCCGTACAGAAATGGACACAGACTGGTCGAGCGACTGCCCTTCGTTGAGAAAGGGCGTGAATTCGGAGGGGCGTTCTGAGACGTATGCGCCAAACATCACCGCAACCAAGGCCGAAAGCCCCATCCATGCCGCAATCCGAGCCGTCCTGAGCGGCGGGCCCGCGGTCTCTGGTTTTG
>JAACDH010000406.1 GCA_009936995.1 Rhodobacterales bacterium | reverse complement strand
TCCTATCGCTTGGAGTCCTGGATGAAAGGTAGCCACGAGACCTTGATTAGCGCTGAACAAATCTCCGAACGGGTGGTTGAGCTCGGTGCACAGATCCGGGCAGACCACGGCGATGAGGAGATCACCCTGATCGGCGTGCTGAAGGGAAGCATCTTGTTCATGGCCGACCTCGCGCGCGCCATCCCCGGCGATGTCCAGCTCGAGTTCCTGGGCGTGTCGTCCTACATGGGCACCAAGAGCACGGGCCAAGTGCGCATCACCCACGATCTCTCGGCCGACATCACCGGGCGCAACATCGTGCTGGTCGAAGACATCGTCGACACCGGGCTTACGCTAAAGTTTCTCATCCGAACCTTGAATCAGCGGAATCCAAAGTCCTTGCGCGTGGTGACGCTGCTCGACAAGCCCGCCCATCGCAGCAATCAGGTACAGGTCGACTACGTGGGCTTTAAGATCCCCGACGCCTTCGTCATTGGCTATGGCCTCGATCTAGATCAGCGATACCGCAACTTGCCCAGTATCGAAGTGTTCACGCCAGTCACAGACTAAATCCTCGGCCGATCGCAAAATGAGGATCTCCGCGTAGTCTCGGTGATTTGGTGTGGGATTCGAGGTTGTTGGAAATTTTCTTGCACCCCGATGCCACTTACTGCAGAATGGAAGGATGAAACACTCACTTACAACCATTCTGTTCGTGCTTACACCCGTGCTCGGCTTCGGCTGCCAGGGCAACGTGCTAGGCGACCAGCCGGCGGATCTGTTCACCGTGGGTGAGTTCGAGGGCGATCAGGCCGGCGAGTGCAGCGACCAGGCCGACAACGATCGCGACGGGTACTTCGACTGCAACGACAACGGCTGCTGGGGCCATCCGGACTGTGAGGGCCAGCAGGGCAACGGTACAGGGAACCCCACGGGTGGCAACGGAACAGGCACCAGCACCGGCAGTACTGCCACCACCACAGAGACCACTCCGAATGGTTGTGTCGGCGATATCTGCGACATCACCTCGGTGTCCATCGACTACGCGATCGACGTATACGTCGATCCCATGTTCGCGGGGTTCGGTGGCGTGTGCTCTTGCCAATTGTTGTTCGGTGGCGAGGCAGATGTGTGCGAAATTCGCGACGCATCACTTCAGATCACGTTGGGGAATGGCCGTTGGGAACAGACCAATGAGCAGGCAACCTCAACCGCTCCGTGCGGCGACCTCGAACTTTGTCCGTGTGGTGCAGCCACCGATGCATGCACCTGGGGATTCGAGGATGGGCTGTGGTGGGATAAGATCAATCGCGACGCCTACCAGTCGTTCGCGTTCGACAACAACACCACGAGCATCGTGAACTGGATCGTTCACGACGTGGCCACCACTTATCTGCCCTCGACCAACCCCATGGCCGACCGCCAGTTCTACATTACCGCCTTGGGCGCGCCTTACGATGCGTCGGAGGCGTCGCCGGTAGCTACGTCCGTTTTCGTAGAAAATCCTGCAGACTTGGCCATTTTTGGCGCAGAGATCACCCACAGCTGGACGGCCACCTTCCAGAAGTAGGACGTTCGTCTAGCGTACGTTGACCTCCAGGACCAGGCCGCCGGGCCCGGGGTAGTGGTCCTCGGCTTGAGTCGACAAACCTGGGCTCTGCAGGGCGCCGATCAACACCTGGTGCCGCCGAGGGTCTGAGGTGTCGTAGAACGACACCTTTTGGCTGAAGTATCGGTCGAAACCCCAGCGACGCTCGCGGTCCAGTCGGGCCAGACGCAAGGTGAGGTCGTAGTTGCCCGGTTTCCAGTCCCAAGGCAGGTGGACGCCCAGCACGTGCAACCGACCGGTCAATCTGTCCGCCAGCGTGGTGCTACAAACCAAGTACCGGCCGTGAGACTTGGGTTTCGTGGTTTTGAAGCTGGACTGCAGTACCTCGCTGACCCGGTGGTCGGGTGGCGGCCCGCACGTTCTGTGGTCTTGAAGGATTCCGAACAGGCGGCGTCCATTTCCGATCCGCTCGTGTTTGAGGCTTAGAT
>JAACDH010000405.1 GCA_009936995.1 Rhodobacterales bacterium | reverse complement strand
GGGTGTCGTACGGCGGGACCAAGAGTGAGGTATTTCCTGCCGTGTCGGTCTTAAAGATGCCCGCGTCGTTGGCGGTGTTGGCACCGAGCATGTTGTTGTCGAGGTCGAACGCGACATCGTGGTAGCCCATGGGAGCGCTGAGCTGAGTGAAGCCCAGGATACCCGAAGGTACGTTGTTGCAGTCGTAGACGTCACTGGTGCTCGTCGTGCTCGTCGTGCTCGTCGTGCTCGTCGTGGTGCCCGCTGTCGTCGTGCCGGTGGTGGGCAGGTTGGTCTCCGTCGACGATGAACCTGTAAACGGAATCACGCTACCGGTGGCAGGGCTGCAGCCCGAGAGCAGGAATAGGAAGGACAGTGTTCGCATTGGTCACCTCGAGATGTGCACAAGGTACCACTGGTTGGTCCAAGCTGTGTCACCGGGTTGTAAGTGTTTCGACAGCAACGCGACAACGCTACTTCTACGCCAACAGCGGACGGTCGAGTTCGGGCCTTAGCGGGACGGGCCTCTCCGGAACCGCGCCGCTGGGCGTTGGGCATCGCCAGCGTCGACCGCCGCGAGGGGGCGGTCAACGGGGTCGGGGCGGGCGTCCGCGATGGGCCGACACCCGATGGACCACATCCCACAGCTTGGGCCGATTGAGTAGCTCGGCGGCCCGGACGTTCGCGCGCACCTGTTCTGGCGTGCGACCGCCCGCAATGACCGCGGTGATGCCGGGCTGACTGGCCACCCATCCGAGGGCGATAGCCGACGCGGGGGCGTTCACTTTCTGACCCACCGAGGCCAAATCGGCGGCCAGCATGCGACCGAACTGGAACAGATGGCCCTGAAAGCGGTCGTCGCGCTTGCGCTGGTCGTCGTCGCCAAAGTGACAGCCGTGCTTAAACTTGTTGGTGAGCAAACCGCGAACCAACGCCTCGTAGGCCAGTACCCCAACGGCGGGCAGGGCGGCCGTGGCCTGGACCGCTTGCTGAAGGCCGCTTTGAAACTCACGCCGCAACAGGGAGTAGGGCGTCTGCAGGCTGGAGACTCGCCCCATCTGACGCAGTCGCCCAACATCTTCTGCGCCATAATTGCACACGCCCCAATAGCGGATTTTTCCATCTTCACGTAGCTTCTCGAGGGCCGCTACCGAGTCTTCGAGGGCGCTGCCAAACTCGCACGGCCAGTGGATCTGCAGCAGGTCGAGGGGTTCGCGAAGGCGACGCAGGCTGGCCTCGCAGTCGGCAACGATGTGCTCGGGACGCAGATCGCTGTGGGCGTGGCCGTCGTGACCGGCGGGCCCCAAACCGTCTAGGCGCGCCCCCACCTTGGTGGCCAAGATGACGTCGTGGATCTGTTCGCCGAGCGCCTCTTTAAGCACATCGTCGGCGTGGCCGTGGCCGTACAACGGCGCTGTGTCGAACCAGTTGATGCCAGCGTCGAGGGCCGCGCGGACTGCGGCGCGGTGGGCAACAGGGTTGGTGGGTCCCCAGTACTCGCCACCCAACGGCCAACAGCCCATTCCGATGACCGACAGCGACAAATCTGTGCCGGGAAGGACTCGCTGAAGCACCCTATAGAACCCCTCCGACCGTGACGATTTGATCCACGATGGCCATGTCGGAACCTATGCTCAAGCTGCTGTCTTTTTCGTAGCGCCACTCCAGGGTGTGTAAACCTGCGGGAACCTCGAAGGTGGCGAACGTCCAGTCCCAGGTGCCGGACTTGGTGAGCAGCGTCGTACCGCCCGTCGCAAAGGTCAGCTTGTCGTAAGTCATTTCTGTCGAACCGGAGTGCCAGAAGCTGACTTGGCCCGCCGAGGCAAAGTTGAGCGTGACCTGCATGGCGCTGTGTTGGTTGTTGTTGATGTTGGCCGATTGGGCCGCAAATGCCCCGTCGTAGTACACCTCGCTTCCCTGGAACCACGGACCCGCGCCCCCAAAAACCCCCTCGCCGCCCATGCCGCTCTCGAAGTTGTTGGACCAGCTGTCGGAGCAGTCCTCGCCGTCACAGTCCGTATCGACACCATCGTCGCAGACCTCACCTTCGGCGCCATCGTAGACCTCGGGATCGGAGTCGTCGCAGTCGGTGCAGGCGTCGGCGCCATCGCCGTCCCCATCTTCGTCGATGGCTCCGTGGCAGTTATTGTCGACGTCGTCGCAGCGCTCGGGTGCGCCTGGGTAGATTTCGGCGTCGGCGTCATCGCAGTCGTCGCCGCCACGCGATTGGTCACTGTAGCCGTCGGAGTCGGCGTCACAATCTTTGTCGCAGTCGGTGTCGTTGCAGTCGATGTACTCATCGCCGTCGTTGTCGAGACCGTCGTCGCACACTTCGCCCCCGCTGGTGATTGGGTTTCCTGCGGTGTCGAGGGGGGTAAGCGGGACCAACGATCCACAGGCCGTATTCATCAATATTAATACGGATAGCCCCAGAATCTTATGCACGCCGACACCTCACAGAAGCGACTACTGTACCACATGGGATCTCCCACTCGCAGGTACGTTTTCCAGGCACATGGACGACCTCCGATCTGCAACGAATCAATGGTGCCCCCACGACCGCCGACCGTGAGGCATAATACGCCATGCTCATCCTGCTTACTCTGCTCGGCTGTACCCCCTCGGACGTTCCCACGCCCGACACCACTCCCACCACCACCACCACGGTCATCACCACGCCGAACACCTCGTGTGACGGCGATGACGGCGGGCCAGAGGTGTTCACCATCGCGCCGTACCTCCAACAGGTCCGGACCGACAGCGCCTGGGTGATGTGGGAGACCATCGAAGGCAAAGGAACGCGGGTCGATTTTGGCACCGACGCGCTGAACCAGTGGGCCTGTGGTCAGCGTGAGCCGGCCATCGTGGGCCAAGATCCCGACGACGCCGAGACCCAAGTTCACGCAGTTCAGCTCACCGGATTGACGCCCGACACCCGATACCAGTACCAAGTGCGAACCGGCGAGACCCAGAGCGAGGTGTTCAGCTTCCTCACGGCACCCGACCCCGCCGACGAGAAGAGCTTCCACTTGGTCGCCATGTCCGACAGTCAGAGAGACGATCGCCACCCCGAGATGTTCGGTGAGATCCTCGATCAAGGAGTGGCGCCAATTCTCGCTATCGAGGGCGAGGCCTCCATGGTGCTCTTCCCGGGCGATCTCGTCGACAATGGCTGGCTGGTCGACGAGTGGCAGAACGAGTTCTTCGCCCCTGGCGCAAGCCTGTGGGCCACTACGCCCCTGATGCCCGCCATCGGCAACCACGAGGGAAACACGCCGTGGTACTTCCGCTACTTTATGCTGCCTGAAGAAGACGGACTGGCCGAGCACGCTTGGCACCAAGACTACAGCAACGTGCGCTTTGTCACCCTAGATTCCAACGGCTTTAGCTCCGACGAACAGCTCGCCTGGCTCGACCGACAGCTCGACGAAGCCTGCGATATGCCCCAGATTGACTTCGTGTTTGCCCAGCTGCACCACCCCATGTTGTCCGAGCTGTGGCGACCGGGCGAGTCTGACTTCACGGCGTCAGTGGTCACCCGCCTCGAGGCCTTCACCGAGCTGTGCGGCAAGCCCAGCGTTCATTTCTTCGGACACACACACGGCTATTCACGAGGACAGAGCGCCGAACACCAGCACCTGATGGTCAACGTGGCCAGCGCGGGCGGGGCCCTCGATCGCTGGGGCCTTCAGAGCCAAGCCGACTACGACGCGTTCACCGTGAGCCAAGACACCTATGGCTTTGTCACGGTCCACGTCGAAGCCGGAGACGACCCATCCTTCCGTCTCACCCGCTACAATCGCGGCGTACCCGAAGCGCCTCTGAACAATGTACAGAGCGACAGCGTAACCTTGCTACGGTACAACACACCGCCGCTCACGCCGGTTGCGCTGCCCATCACCTGCCCGCACACCCTGGCCATCCAAGGCTTCGAAGACGACGACGGTCACACGCAGCAGGCCACCCAGTGGCAGCTCGATCTAAACTGTAGCTTCACTGCCCCCCTCATCGACCAGTGGCGCCAAGACAAGAACGAGTACATGGGCGTCGACCTCCAGCTGAACGACGACCTGCTCGACGAGGCCCTGCCCGACTTGCTAAACACGGTGGCTTCCGACCCCAATTACGCCGGCGAGGTGTGCTGGCGCGCCCGGGTTCGAGACGAACATCTGGGCTGGTCCGAGTGGTCTGCTCCCCGAAACGAGGCCCTCCCCGACTGCGGCTGACCCGGCCGAGCCCCGTGAGGTAGACTGAGCGCTATGGAGAAATCGATGTCCACAATGCTGCTCATCACGCTGGCCCTCTTTGGCTGCAACAAGACCGATGACACCGCTAAGCCGGGACCACCAAGCGTAATCATGGACGTGGCCCAAGGCGCCAGCCAAGTGATGCACGGCCTGCACGCAGATGTAGAGGTGCTCTACAACGAACATGGGGTTCCCACCATCTTCGGTCACTTCGACGCCGACGTCGCTCGGGTGCACGGCTACCTGATCGCCCGCGATCGGTTCTTCTTCCTCGACCTCAGCCGACGACTCGGCCTGGGCGAGATCTCGGCCTTGGTCGGCCAAGATGGCATGGACAGCGATATCGAGTCCCGCCAGCGTGGTGTCACCACGGTCACCGATTTGATGGTCGAAGAGCTCGAGAGGGCCCCGCTCCAAGCCACCTACATTGAGGCCTACGCACAAGGCATCAATCTGTACCTCGACCAGGTTCGCGCCGGCGAGCTCGAGCCACCCGCCGAGTTGGTTTTGCTCGCCCCTTTCCTCAGCCTCGATCCCATTGAGTCCCTGGAGAATTTCGACAGCCGAGACGTGGTCGCAGGAATGGCCTACATCATCTTCGAGACCGCTTGGGAGCCCGGCGACGTGAGCCGCGCCAGAGACGCCGCTCTCCTGCCCGGCCTGTTTGACGGCGCTGCCCTGGGCGACCTACGTCAAGCGGGCCTCGGTCCCGACGTGTTCGATCGGGTCATCCCCGCCGTCTCCTCGGCCAGCGCCCCCGACTGGGTGGCCGGTGTTCCCTCGCCGTACAACACCGCAAACGCCTCCTCCGGCGCCGCACCTCGGCCCGCGCTCGACATGCTCGAACGCCTCGAGAGGCGCCTTCACTCCGCCGCCACTCGACTTGGAAAGGACCGCGACGCTGGCTTCGGCAGCAACGCCTGGACCGTCTCGGCCGAGCACACCGCCAACGGCTACGCCCTGCTCGCCGCCGACCCCCACCTGCCGCTGTCCATCCCGTCGCTGATGTGGCAAGTGGGTCTAAATACCCAAGAGCTCGGCGGGGGAAGCCTACATGTCACCGGACACCAGGTCACCCCCTTCGTGTTCATGGCCTCGGGCACCAATGGCGACATCGCCTGGGGCCAAACTAACGCCGGAGGTGGCGACATCACCGACTGGTACGTCGAGCAGATCACCCTCGACGCCAACGGCGCCCCCGCGTCCTCGCTGTTCCAGGGCACACAGAGACCCCTCGTCGCCACCGTGGACGCCTTCGAAGTCGCCGACGTCCCCGCCCTCGGAAGCGTAGGTCGCACGGATGAAATCACCCGCTACGCCACCTTCGACGGTCGATGGATCAACAGTATCGAGGGCCGGGTGGTCGACGGTCCAGACGACGTCCAGGGTGGCGAAACCGCCATCAACTTAATGGGAACCTGGATTATCCCCGAAGACACCGACGGCGTCGACGGCATCACCGCCGTGAGCTTCGACTACGCTGGCTTCGACATGCGCGCCATGGTTCGCGTAGGCGACCGCATCACCCGCGCCAAAGACCTCACCGAGTTCGTCGAGATCACCGAAGACTTCGT
>JAACDH010000404.1 GCA_009936995.1 Rhodobacterales bacterium | reverse complement strand
GTTGTTGTACCGACTGACCAGCTCGTACTCGTGGCCCCGGTAGAACTGGATGCCCTCGGCGCTGCTGTAGAAGTCCACCCGTTCGAGCCCTACGCGGCCCTTGGAGTTCTCGGCCCTAGCCAAATACACCGTCTGGTCGGTGGTGAGATCGCGGAGCTCCAGAGACTCGGCGAATGGATGCAGGTGAGTGGCGATGTAGTGGGCCTTGGTGTCGTAGGGCAAGTTGAGGAACCGGGTGACGTTTGTGCGGTTCTCCTCTTCGCCCGTCTCGACCAGCCAATGGGCCGAGAACTTTTGGCCTAGACCATCGGCGTCGACGTCGCCCGCGATAGCCGCTTGGCCCACCGAGCAACCGGGGCCGTAGTCCACATCGTCGTCCATATCGTCTTCGGAGATGCCGTAGTATTTGGCGTCTGCCAACGCCTTGAAGCCTTCGACCGCCGTCTGGTAGACCGGCATCATGTTGCCTTTTACGTCGCTGTCCCGCACAAATCGGATGGTGACCTTGTGGCGGACATCGAGGTCGGCTTCGTCGGCGTTCAGGTTGAGCACTTGAGTCGCCAACGACAGGTTCATCGTGGATGGAACTGGAATGCCGAAGCCCATGGGAAGGTCGATTCGCTGTTGCCCTTGAGAGAGGGTGAACAGTCGGCCGGACATGCTGGGCGCCGTGGGGAAGACCTTAAAGTACTCCTCGGGCTCGAGATCGAGGTTGGCGTGGCACATCCACTCTTGAGACATCTCCTCGTGCGTCTCGGCGTCGACGACCTTGGACTCGTAGCCCACGATCCACAACAATTCGGGGTGCTCTCGATTGAGGAGCGTGGCGTGATCAAAACCGCTGGGTCCCACCATGGACGGGTAGCGTTTGTCGATATGGTACGGACTACTAACGATGTCTTTGGTGTACACCTTGTCGTACGTGGCCGATTCACTGCGGACCACCACGTCGGTGGAGCTGGTTTCGGTGATCCAACCGCAAGCGGCTAGGGTGAGCAGGGTCAAGGTGGATATAAGTCGCATGGCGCTATCCTAACGCCCAGCCCAGGAGCCGTCGCCGCAATGAGACCCTGCGCCCTGTTCGCCGTCGGATTGCTGCTCGCCCCAACCGCCCATGCCGTGCGTTTATTTCGGTGTGAGGTCCTGTTACTGCATGCCGATGGGCAGATTGTCATGCCCGGTTGGGCCATGGACGAGGCCACGGGGCGAACCCGAGCGACCCAAGCGGCGTGGCTGTTGGCGGCCACCCATCGGTACCCCGAGATGCTGGCCGGACGTGTGGTCAACGCCGCGCGAATTCGCAAACGGGAGCAAGCCCATCTCGAAAGACTCGATGCCGAAGATTCATGGTTGGTTCCCGGATTTGTCGTTCACAAAGGCGAGTGCACCTCGTCGGCCCTCCCCTCCGACAAAGGCGAGGCTTGGGCAGCGCTATGGGGGGAAGCCGACAAAGTTACCCTGCGCAATAACCCCGCCGTCGCCATCGAATCCGCTCGACGTCGCCAGTGCCTTGGCCGCTGGCAACACCGAGCGGTCCGCGGAGCCGAAGCCGCCGCTAAAGCGACGTCAGAGCGCTACGCCGCCGCCCACCAAACCACCTCCGCTGGCCGTTCCTCGCTGATCAGCTGCATGACCCGCGACACCTACACACTCAACCTGGCCGGCGCGCCACTGCCCTCTCCCGAAACCACCGGCCTGGTCCAATGTGCACGACCTCGCCACATCGGTGGTTCCTGGGCCGTTCCACCCGCCTACGGAGAAGATCTCGAGGTCGCGAGAGAGAACGCCCTGCAGCTCGACGCCTTCCTGGCCATTCGAAGGGCCGAGCGCAATTTTGACGCCGCCGTCGAGCGAAGCCCCGCGCTTCCGGCGCCCGAAATCCACGGTCAGGCCTTGCCCCTCGGCGGCTTGGTGGTCGCGACCGACCTAGCCGAGCAGGCCACCCTCACCTGCCAAAACGCCAAAACGCTGCCCGTCCGACCTACCTGGACGCCCACCGACAAGCTCCGTTGCGACAGCTGGCCCGTGGGTCCTGGTAAAACCGTCGAGGGTCTGCCCGCAGACCTCGAGGCCTCTCGGACCAAGCGCTGCGACGCCGCGTTCCGAAGCGCGATCACCCAAGAGCCTTGGCGCACCGCAATCAGTTGCGACATCTCCTGTCGGACCGACGTGGTCCTCGGTGGGTGGCAGCCCACGCCAGTGATTCGCCCCGGAGAGGTGGACCGCACGTCGCAGGCCGCCGCAGCCCTTTCTCTCTCCAGCGCGCTTCACGGCCACGATTTTCACGCTTTGGGCATCCTCACCGGCGGCGGCCTGTTCGAACCAGTAATGGCCAGCGCTCTTCGGCGCGATCCCGACGGATTCTGGCGTTCCATTGACCAATCTGTGGCCTCTGGCATGTGGGAGAAGACCACCGAGTGGACGCGGGTCAACGGCCATTGGTTGGTCTCCTTCAAATAGGCGCCTAGTTCCTGCGATACACTGCCGCATGCGACAAAAACTGCTCCTACTCTCAATCGGTTTAGTGACCGCCTGTAATCCCGAGTCTGTCAACACCTTCGAGGGTACCCAGCTGCCCACGCCGGGCACCACCACGACCGCCAACGCTGGCGAGTTCATCCCGTACGCATTCGGTATCGGACGAATCCAGTTCGGCTATGACGTCGCCAACGACCTGGCCGTACCGGTCATTGGCCTCGACGAGCTCGATGCCGCAGTGGTCCTACCCAATCAGCTCACGGTCCAGCTACTCAACGAGGCCGCTGCCGGGGGACAGCCCTTTGACGACACCAACCACTGCGAGATCGTTCTCCAGCGGAACGAGGCACTCCCCAGAGCCACGTGGACCGAACCCACTGGCGCCTGGTTCGCCTTCGAGGTCTCCGAATCCACGGGCTTCCACACCTGCGGTGATCTCGAATTCCCCGAAGCCTGGGGCGAGGTCCCCGTCGATCACGTCACCAAGTGGTCCTGGGGCGGAGGCATACAACCCATCACCGCCGACACCATCGAGATCATCGGCGACGATTGGGACGCATTTGAGCCCTGGGTGGTGGGCGGTGGCTACTGGTGGGAAGGGCTGCCCCAGTTCACTTCCGACGAGACGGCCTTCGACGCCGACGGCTACACTGACGCTGGCATCGCCTTCGTTTACCAGGTCGACCCCGACTTCAACCTGATCTACAGCGGCGGCGAAAAGGTCCTTATCCCAGCCGCCACCGTGGTCTCTGACGGCCCCTCGCAAGCCTACTACGAGATCCAAGTGGCACGATACCTCACGCCCGCCGACCGATTGCTGGAGTCGCCCTTTAGGCCGTAGACGGCCAAAGGCGCTTAGGCACAAAGAAATGCGTCACGCTGATGCTCGGGTTCTGTCCGCTGGCAGGCGGGTACGGATAGATCGTTCGACCGCGGGTGCAGTAGCGTTCGGCGCGCACGTATCCAGCGGCCTCGGCCACCTCGGTCCAGCTCGCCGGAAGATCGGGGCCCAACCGACTCGCGGGCTGCGCAGTCGCTGGCCGCAAGCCCTGCCCGCTACGCTCGTGAACGTACTTAAAACCTGCGTGGTAGGTATTCCAAGCCGTCTCGAGCAGGTCGTCGACCGCCAGCGCGCTCTCTTCGGTGAACAGCAGCAATAGGCCGGCCTCTTCGTACCCGCGAAGCACATCGACCATGCCCTGGTCGGTCTGGCAGCGCACCTCGTGAAAGCCATTACCCACAACCATGACCGCGCCCTCGGGCGTCAGGCCAGCACCGAGAAGCCCCGCCACCAACACCCCGGGCTTGCCGATATCGGCCTGAATGAACGTGGTGTTCGGCGGCAATCTTCCTGCAGATTGCTCGCCTTTCGCGGCGCTAAGTGCCGCATCTTCGAGGTCGGCCCCAACAAACGCCAGTTCCTCTCCGCTGCGAGACCAACGCTGGCGAAGAGACTCGCCCATGCCCACCGCGTGCTCGATGTACACGTCGTAGGAGAAGCCCGTCTCGGCACAGAACTGATCGAGGCTGTCGTTGGCCTGTCGAAAGGTCTTCCGATTGGCGTCCTGACTGGCAGCCACATTCGCCCCACGCTGTACATGGACCCTTCCCCGGCCTTCTCGCCAGATTTGCGGCAGCACGGACAGGTAGCGGTGATAGGTCTCGATGATGCCGTAAGGACCCGGACCTCGACGCAGCATTCGCCGACCCATGGACGTCCAATGCCCCGCTTCGTCGACCGCACCGGCCAGCCAGCAAAGCGCCCGGATTTGAGTGGTCAACGCGGGAGAGAGGTTTAGCGCAGCCGCCGGACCTGTCGCGCGGGTGAGCCCCTCGATCTGATTGGCGGCGCGCATCCCCAAGACCATGGGGACCCAACGCCATCCCAACGACACATCGGAAGCCGTCGGAAGCCAGGCCGGAGCGCGTCGGGTTGGTAGCTCGGGCAGATCGGCCAACACCTCTAGAAGCAATTTTTCGTCTGTGTCGGCGCCCATAAACAACGCCTGCCAGCGACGGGATAAATCTCCGGGCCAGTGGACAGCGAGCGGCCCGAGTTCGAATATGGAGCGAGCCGACTCATGCGGCGCCAATCGATAGCCGTCCGTCGTGCGGACCAACAGGCCCCGAGACAGCAGAAACCGCAGATCCAGCACCAGCTCGTCGGCGCGAAGCGGCAGCGTTTCGAGCACCAGGCTGTCACCGGACAACAGGCGTTGCGCCAACCCCTCTTGCCAGAGCGCATGTACAACACCTCGAATGAGCCATAGGTCGGGAGGGGCGGTGACTTGGGCGGTGTTCACCACTTGACGAACCACGCGAGCCGCATCGTTCGTGCTGGCGTCATCAACCAGATAGCGTTCGGTCGCCGCGAGGGTGAGTAAGCCATCGCGGAACAAATGCGGCACCCAGTCTCGAAACCGTCGCCACGCATGCTCGGACAGGTACGGGTATCCTGCCGAAGAAGTACCCGTAGGCTCTGTTAGAACTGCATTTAGATCGGGACGTTCTACTGCCATAGCGCACCTCCAAGATGGCCCGATGAGCCTACTTCAATATATCCGGAACGGACGCAATCAGACGCCGACCATGCCGCCGATCAGATACGTGATCTCGGCTGCGCCCGCGCCCAAAGCCAGCTGCCGCAGCCCGCTCCACCACCAACT
>JAACDH010000403.1 GCA_009936995.1 Rhodobacterales bacterium | reverse complement strand
GCGGCTATCGCCCCGGCGGCGGCAGCGGCGGCGGCGGCGGTATCCGCGGCGGCGGCGGCGGCAGTCCAGGCGGCGGCGGCGGTTATCGCCCCGGCGGTGGTAGCGGCGGCGGCGGTTTCCGCGGCGGCGGCGGCGGCGGCAGTCCAGGCGGCGGCGGCGGTTATCGCCCCGGCGGTGGTAGCGGCGGCGGTGGTTTCCGCGGCGGCGGTGGCGGCGGTGGTTTCCGCGGCGGCGGCGGCGGCGGCCGCGGTGGCGGTCCAGGAGGTCCTGGTTTCTCACCTCCCCAGGCCGAAGAAGGCTGGGGCGAGGACCGAGCGCCTCGACGTGCAGACCGCAGCAACAAAAAGAAGAAGAAATCCCGCGAGGAAGATTTCAGCCAGCGTCCCGACGCGCCGCGTAAGCGTCGCGAGTCCGGTCGTTCCTGGCGTGATTTCGACGTCGACGAGGACTGAGCTCACCGCGTGAGCGAACTCAACCAGTGCCCCGCCAAACCAGTCCGGTTCGGCGGGGTTTACTGTTTAAATATCAACTTGATGCGTCAGGCAGTGCCATTGACTGTTCCTCAAGACCGGACCGAATTCGACCGATGAGATCGCCCCGAACGGCTTTGGCAGCCACCTTTAGCGCGTTCCGAATCGCACGCGCTTCGCTTCGCCCATGGGCCTTGATCACAATCTGATCCATGCCGAGCAAGGGTGCACCACCATAGGTCTTCCAGTCCGTCATTCGCTTCATACGACGCAACCCGCCGCTCAGCATGGTCAAGCCAATCTTCCACTGAAGCCGCTTGCTGCTGGCCTCTTTGGTGAGGTCCGCGAACACTTCGCTGACCCCCTCGAGCATCTGGAGCACAACATTGCCAAGGAAGCCGTCGCAGACGATCACGTCGACCGTGCCCCGCGGGAGGTCTAGCCCGGCGACGTTGCCGCAGAAGTTGATGGACCCCGCCGACAACCGCTTATAGGCAGCGATGATCTCGGCGGTGCCGTTGTTGGGCTCGGTCCCGTTTGACAGCAGCGCGACCCTTGGCCTCTCTATCTCACTGATGACCGAGCTGTAGGCTGTCCCCATGACCGCAAAGCCGACCAGGTCTTCGGCCGACGCTCCGAGGGTGGCGCCCACATCGAGGATCAGGCCAAAGGGATCTCGGTGGGGTCCGTGGCGCTGCACCGTTGGATAGACAGACGCCAAAGCCGCGCGTCGAATGCCAGGTAGCCGCTCGAACGTGGTGGCGGCCGCAAGGACCGTCGCCCCCGTGTGTCCGGCAGAGACCAAAGCGTGGGCTTCTCCATCTCGGACCAACCGCGCTGCCGTCAAAATGGAACAGTTCGGCTTGGACTTCAATGCCGCGCCAGGTTTTTCATCCATCGAAACATAGCCCTCCGCACCGACCACCGACAAGCGGGCCGGATTGTAGCGAAGCGCCGCCAGGCATTCGGAGATCACGGGTACGTCTCCGACCAGAAGCACACGGATGTCGTGTTCTTCGAGCGACAACCTAGCGGCGCCTTCGATGATGGCCGCTGGCCCTAGGTCCCCCCCCATGGCGTCGAGTGCGATGCAGATCAATGTTCCTCCCCGGTGGTCTGGCCATCCTACCTAGGGACAGCTAAGGAAACACCCGTGTAGACCGTTGGAGTGACAATGAGTGAGCCCATATCCAAGAACATCACCTGGCACGGCTCGGAAGTCAGCCAAGCCCAACGCGAATCCCTCATCAACCAGAAAGGCTGTGTCTTGTGGTTCACGGGATTGTCTGGGTCCGGCAAATCCACAGTCGCGCGGCGTGTCGAGCAAAAGCTGTTGTCCCGCGGGCTGTACGCCTACGGACTCGACGGCGACAACGTCCGCATGGGTCTCAACAAGGACCTCGGATTCAGCGCCGATGACCGCGCTGAGAACATCCGTCGGATCGGTGCTGTCAGCCAGTTGTTTGCTGACAGCGGCGCGATTACTCTCGCCAGCTTCATCTCGCCATACCGGGCCAGCCGACTTGCCGTGCGCGAGCTTGTCGGCGAAGGTCGATTCATCGAAGTTCACGTCGCCACCAGTTTGGCCGCCTGTGAGGCACGCGACCCTAAAGGCCTCTACAAAAAGGCACGAGCCGGGCTGATCCCCAACTTCACCGGAATCTCTGCTCCCTACGAAGAGCCTGAGAACCCAGAGATCAAGCTCACCACCGAAGACCGCACCATCGACGCGTGTGCCGACGAGATCGTCCAGTTCTTGGAGGAGCGCTTCTTTTAGCTGGCGATGCTGTGCCCCACCATTAGCCCCATAGCCATGGTGGTGACCTGTGGATTTACGCCAAGAGAAGTAGGGAATACGCTGGCGTCTGCGATGCGAAGGTTTGCCCAGCCCCACACCTTTCCATGGGGGTCGACCACCGAGGTGGCGGGGTCTACGCCCATGCGGCAGGTACCCATTGGATGCGAAGCGTAGAGCATAAGCTCGGCCGGGCTGATGTCCATGGGCAGGGCAGCGTCGATGTCCGATTCGCGCTCGATGCGCGCCAGCCCTAGCCGCCCGGGAAACCCCTCGGTTGCGCCAGCGGCAAAGTACACCCGAGCCGTTTGACGGAGCCCGGCGATCAAGCGCTGTCGGTCTAGGTCTCCCAGGAAATAGGAAAGATCGGGACCCGCGGGGGTGTGTTGGACGCGACCTTCGCTGTCTTCGTCGTGAACGAGCACGCCAGCGCTTGCCATGTACTTTAGATCTTTCATGACCTCCATCGTGGCCTCGCCCATGCGGGTTTGCAAGACCAAGAAGTATTGATCCGGCGTGACAGTATACGTCTGGAGCAGATAACCCTGGTCCCACATATCGACGTAATACCCTTGGGTAACACCGCTCCAAGGTCGAATCTCTTGGGGGAAGCGGGCGAGAGACCCGATCGTTGGATGCACGACCAAGTGGCGTCCACAGGTGGTGTTGTCTGCCAGCCCATTGGCCAACAAGAACAATGGACTGCCAATGGGGCCGCCACTCAGCAAGAACTGGTCGGCCTCGACGATTACCGGAAGCTGACGCTCGGGATAATCGGGATGGGTAGTGACGCCCGACACTGAGACCACCCGGTCACCCTGGGTGTCGGCTTTTCGAATACGACAGTTCGCGTAGACCCCAACGCGACCGGTAGCCAGCGCGCGTGCCAAAAAAGTACGGTCAACACTATACTTTCCACCGGAGGGGCAGCCGTACTGACAGATCCCGCACCCCTGACAACCGGGAGCAGATCGCGCCATAAACGCCCCCTTAAGGCCCAGCGCCTCGGCACCTTCACGAAAAATTAGGTTGTTGTTTCGCTGCACCGACATGGGATTCACGCCAACACCAAGGGTTTCCCAGATACGGTCAAAATATTCGTTAAACGTAGCGTCTTGAATGGTGTGACAACCGTGGTCTTCTCGCCAACTTCGCATCACCTCGTCGGGACAGCGAAAGCAGATGGCGCTGTTAATGAGCGTGCTGCCACCTACCCCTTTGCCACCGGGCATAGGAATAACGGCGTTTCCACGCAGACTTCGTGCGCCGCCCCCCTGGTACAGGTGGCGAAACGCGAAGCCCGTGTCGGCCTTAAAGTCCGCTGGATTCCAGTGACTTCCCTCTTCGAGTACCACCACGGTAAGCCCGCGCTCGGCAAGTGCAGCGGCAGCAGCGCAGCCCCCGGCACCCGCCCCGACGATAGCGACATCTGCTCGCAAACGCAGCGGCCCATTATAGCTTTGAATACTATGTTTTCCTGGAATCATCTCAACCTCCACAGCCGAGTTGCCAGCCCATCGCCGCTTTTATCTCGGGATGTGCGAAGTACGCCATGCCCAACAGCACTCGAAGCGCGTCGCCGGCGATTCGACGGGGCAAGACATCCGGCGAGCACCACGTGGACAGCACGTGGTGTTGTTCGTCGATGGTCAGGTCGGTGAAAAACCGCCCGCGACTGCCTAGCGTACCCCACTCGAGCCCCCTTAGGACCACCCGGAAGGCGTGCGCCTGAATCGGAGCAATGACCTCGGCCAAGAGTCGGTCGACCTCGGCCGTCCCGTTGGCCTGGACACCGTTGAGCGGGAAGTGAACACCCGGAAAAAATACCAGAGAAACCGACTCCACCACGGCCCACTCTGCCGCCGTCAGCACCAG
>JAACDH010000402.1 GCA_009936995.1 Rhodobacterales bacterium | reverse complement strand
GTCGGCCGCACCGCCCGCGCCGAGAACAGCGGAGAGGCCGTGAGTCTGGTCGCCGGCCCCCGCGAGGTCCGTCGACTCGAGGCCATCGAAGCCCATATGGACACCACCATTCCCCGCACCCAATGGCAACCTACCCGCTCGGGCGCCCTCGGCGGCTGGTCCGCGCCTTTCCGAACCCTGGTGATCATGGGCGGCCGCAAAGACAAGCTTCGCCCCGGAGACATCCTCGGAGCCCTCACCAAAGACGGCGGCATCGACGGCGCCGATGTGGGGAAGATCGTGCTCACCGACCGCCGCGCCTGGGTAGCCATCAAGGCAGAGGTCGCAAACCGAGCCGCAAACGGCCTGAATCGCGGTCGAATCAAGAAGAAGCGTTTTCGAGTCTCTGTGGTCCAGTGAACCGCTAAACGAGGCACTGCACAGTCCTTGCGCAAACCCGCCGCCGCTCCTGCGCGGGCCACCCACGAGACCTGCACAACCAAGTCCTAGGTTGTGGGTATGCATTCCGCTCGCGCCATCACCACCGCCAACCTCGCCCTGATCGCCAGCTGGTTTTGGGTCCACGAAGCCGCCCTCCGGTGGGGAGTCCAATCCCTCACCCGACCCGACTCCGAGCTAAACTTGGTTCTCGCGGTCGCGCTCTCAGGACTGGGCCTGTGGCACGCGGACTTCCGGGCCATCGCCCATCGACTCACCCAGCTTCCCCAGTGGAACCTCTCGGCCGCCGCCCTACTTCTGTTCGGCGCTGTCTCGGTCTCTGCGGACTGGATCGCACTTCAGGCAGCCCACGCATTCTTTTCTGGGGTAGGCGCCTACGGTCTGGCTGGCTTGTACTTGCCCAGAGCGACCTGGGTCCGTGCGCGACCGGTCGCTGCCCTGGCAATCGCCCTGATGCCCTTGGCAGCCTATCTCGACGTCTACCTTGGTTTTCCGGCCCGGCGGTTCACCGCTGAGGCCGTCGCTGGAATGCTCACCGCCCTCGACATCCCCAATATGACCTCTGGGGTGGTGCTGTCCTTGGAGGGCGGTGCCGCCTACGTGGATCTGCCTTGCGCTGGCGTTCGCAGCCTCTGGACCGGAGCGGTGTTCCTGCTAGGCGCGGCGACGTTGGAGGGCCTAACCATCGATCTGCGGTTTCTGGTCACCGCCCTGGTCTCTACCCTCCTGCTGCTGATCACCAACACCGCCCGGGTCGCCAGCATCGTGCTCCTCGACTTTGTGGCCGACCTGCCCCTGCTGGCCGAGGTCCTTCACGCGCCGATGGGCGTCCTTGGATTTGTCCTCTGTTGCGCCGCGGCCTGGGCCATGCTCACGGTCGGCAAGGCTCACGCTCACACCAAGGCGCACGCTCACGGCTCAACCGATAGTCCGCTGATCTTTATCTTGGCACCTGCTTTATTTCTCCTCGGACTCCAGAGCGCGCCAGAATCCGTCGCCGCCGTGAGCTCTACTCCACAGAGCGCTCCGCCGGGCTTCGACGTCCTCGTACTCAACCAGGCAGAGCGCGACTTTGCCAGCGAACAAGGGGGGCAGATCGTCAAGGTTCGCTTCGAACGCGGAGGGCTCTCGGGCACGGTGGTCTTGGTCACCAGCACCTCCTGGCTGGCACAGCATCTGCCACGGCACTGTCTGCAAGCCTCTGGCGTGAGCCTCACGGGTGAGGCTCCCACGCCCATCGACGGCGCGCCAGTCCGCTGGGCCCACGTTGTCAACCACGGCCGTCCCGGTCGCGCAGCGTGGTGGTTTCAGTCCAACGACCACCTCACCGACGACCATACCGAACGAATCTGGACGGGCCTGAACAACGATCAGCCGTGGACGCTGGTCTCCATCCTGCTCGAACAAGGAGTCGACCCCGACCATCCCGAGGTGGTGGCCCTGGTCGCCGACCTCCGCGACCACCTTCAGTCCGCCCCGGAGTCCCCGTGAATCCCAAAATCCGCATCCTCGGTGCCATCGCCGCACACACCCTGTTCTGGGGCTGGAACCTTCTGTTCCTCTCAATCCTGCTGTTCGGAATGGGACCGGTGATGCTGTTTGACACAATGTACGCCGCCTGGCTTGGCCTCATTCCATGGTCCCTTGCCAGCTTCATCCCGATGATCCTGGTGATTCCGGTGCTGGGCATGGGGGTTGGTGGATGGAAGCTCCGAGGCGACCCCGGTCGATTGCTGAGCCTGTTCTTTGGCGTCCAGTTCCCGATGATGGCGATGGCGATGCTGCGAATCTTCGGTCTGGGCGAGCTGGTGCCGAGCACCACCATCCTTGTAGGCGCCTTCCTATTTGGTGCGGCGGCGCTGCTGCGAACCTTGTTGAGTGGATTCACCGAGACGAGACGAACCTCGCAGATCGTCCGATTGATCGGACAGACCCTTTACCTCTGGGTTGGCCTATGGATCTGCGCCTTCCTGGGGGTCTACCTGATGCCCTTCGCCATTGAGCTGGGCCGGGGCCTGTTCAATTACCCCACCTACATTCACTCGATTCCGGGCCTGTTCGCAGAGCTTTTCTTCCGTACCTTTGGCATGTTCACCATGGTGGTCTTCCTCTCCTTCCCGGTGGCGATGATCGGCATCACCCTACGCGCTTGGCAGGTGGTTCATCGCGCCAGCATTCCCGCAGTTGGACTTCGACAGTCCTGGGCCTGGTCCGTGAGCACCTTCGTCGGACTCACGGTGGCCCTGATGGTCACCAGCCACCAGCCCCAGCGACGCGCCTTTGCGCTCATCGAGGCCGCCACCGACGAAGCAGGAAGGCGTGAGGCCATCGACAACGAAGCGCTAATTCGACGCGGGCTGCTCAACGCCCGATTGAGTAGCTACCGCTACCTCACCGTGCACTCCGACGACCACATCCGCTACCTGTATGAACGCCGGCTTGGACAGTGGTCTGTCGGAATCGCATCGGCAGTCTGGAATGTGGCCGCCTGGCCTGTCACCTACCACCCCGTCGACGAGGCCTGGAACGCCGACATCAGAAAATCCATCGCGCTGTATCAAGGCTTCTTCGATCGCCCCATGGAGCGTGTCGAACGAGACGAAATCCAAACCGCCATGCGGAGCACCTGGAATTGGCAGCAGGCCGCCGCAGGACTGCTCGACATCGGTGAACAACGGGTGTGGTTGGCGTCCCAAGACATCAACGTCCACCCCCACGGAGACCACGCGACGGTGACGCTGCACGACGTGTACCGCAACAACACCTGGGCCAACGAGGAGGTGCTGGTGTCGTTCTCCCTCCCCGAAGACGCGGTAATCACTGGACTCTGGTTGGGCGCCAACGACGACCGCTCTACGGCCTTCACCCATGTGGTCGCTCCCCGTGGGGCGGCCCAAGAGGTGTACGAGCGCCAAGTTCGCCGCAGCGTAGACCCCGCGCTCCTTGAACAGGTTGGCCCGCAACAGTACCGACTGCGGGCTTTCCCCGTCCTGCCTCGTGCGGGCGACTTCGACGACCTGTCCAGCATGGCAGATTACGGACCCACCCTGCATGTGTGGATCCAGATCGAAGTCTGGGCCGACGCGGACGGCTGGCCTCTTCCCCAGCGAACCGAGGTGCGAAACCTGTTCTGGGACGGCGCATCGACCTGGTCGGTAAATGGCGAGCTCATCAGCGACCCAGGCGACTGGACACCCCGCCATGTCCTCGACGCCGACGCTCAGGTCAATCCAGCCACCGCCACCCAACCTCCCGCTGGACCTCAGAACCTCGCAGTGTTCATCGACACCAGTCGCTCGATGTCCCAAGTGCAGGGCGCGTTGGCCGACGCGATCCACACCCTCGGCACCCTTGAACACGACGTCACCTCGCTAAACTACAATCCCGAGATTCAGCCTCTCCTCTGGGGAAACGGACGCGTTCAAGACGAGCTCACTGCGCTAGACACCCTCGGCTATGACGCCGTATTGGTGATCACTGACAGCAGCAGCTACGACACCACCGGCGATCGGGGTGACCTCCAGAATAAATCCCCGCTGTGGATGGTCCACCTAGGCGGTCTGCCGCACGCCTACCCCGACGTCCTCCTCGACAACATGACCACCACCGAAGGCGGCATCGGCACCTCGGTGAGCGAGGTCATCGAGAAGATCGAGCACGGCCCCACCGCCCATCAAACCCGTCCGGCACAACTCGATCGTTCCGCGGGCCAGCTGTTGGCGAAACAGCGCTCTTACAAGCTCATTAGAGACGGAGGCTCCCTCGACGAGGTTCACAAACTAGCCGTGGAGAACGACCTGCTCACCCCATGGTCCTCGATGATTGTGCTCGTGAACGAGGCCCAGCTGAAGATGCTGGAAGACGCCTCCAAGGCCGACGACCGCTTCGACCGTGAGGCCATCGACGACGACAGTGGTTTCGATAACCCGCTCACGGCCACACCCGAGCCCCACGAGTGGGTGCTGATGATGCTGGCGGGGCTGATGCTGGAGGTGCGACGTCGTAAAGGGCGGGTGAGTGGTGCTAAAGTGATAAGTGGAGGTACCTGACCCTCATGGCGAATGACGAGTACAGCTGGAATGGCGCCGTAAAGCCCAAGGAGCCCACCGAGGGTGTGGTCACCGGGCTGGTGGTGGGTGTGGGTCGAACCGATCCACCTAAACCTAAGGCCAAAGCTTCGCTGCCCACGCTCAAGCAAGAGGAAGCGCTGCTAAAGGTGGAGAAGATCGGCGCACGAAAGCGCAACGAAATCCGCCCCTCTGGCCGCGCGAAACTGCGCCGGAACTAGAGCCGGCGGGCTTTGGGCACGCCCATGGCCAACACGGTGCCACGGAACCCTGCCCGCTCACACCAGTCGCGAACCGGAACCAGCAGCGGCTGACTACACGAAAAACGCCGCTCTCGGAACACGCCGTAGCCGTCTGGGATTCGCTCTTCGGGCGCGGGCTCGAAGGCGTCGAGATGGTGTGCACCATCGAGCTCGGTGGCGAGAATCTCTCGGGTGGCGTGCAGCAAGAGACCCTGCCCCAGCTGGGGTGGAGCGCTCACCGGTAGCGTCATGCCCGGAAACCAGAACGGCCCTAGATAGGCGCGAGTGAGCGTGAGGACCTGTGCATTTGTGACGTCGGCCAAAGACGCCATCAACGCGGTGAGCGGCGTTGAAAAGTGGCGGGTGAGCAGGTGCTGCAGGGAGTCTTTCACTTGAACCCGGCCCTCGCCCGCGAACGCGGTGCCCAGAGGCGCCCGACCCTTTGGCGTACGCAGATCGAACTGTATGCGCAACCAACGGCCGTCGGGTGAGGTGCGGTCGTAGCGAATATGGGTGTCGGTCTGCGGTTCGAGGCGACGAACCGCGCCGTCCATGTAGGTGCTGGCGAGAAGCGTTTTTCCGCGGAGATGTTGGTGCAGACTGCGTCGAATACGCATCCGCTCGCCCAGGTCTTGATCTAAACGGCTCACCCGTTCGAGCTCACCGTCGGACTTGTGGCCAGCGGCATCGAGGGACCGCGCCAGCTCTTGTTCGGCCACGGCACGGGCCATCCAGGTGTAGGCCGGCATGCCGGTGCTGGCAGACAGCTCGGCCGGCGCTAAGAGGTTTCCGGAGACGGCCGGATCGATGGCGTGCAGGTGGTTGAGGGCCCGACGCATGGGCACCCAGGTCTCGTCGGGCGCGAGGGTGTTGACAGCACTGTGAAGCGCACGCACGTACGAGCCGACTCGCCCAGGTTCCAGCAACATTAGTCCGACCCGCCCAGCAACGACTCGATCTCGCGAGCGGCCTCTTGGCGCAAGGCACGCTCGGCCATGCGATGACTGCGGGCCCGGTCCACGGTCTCGAGGGAGGAGGCCATAAACTGGACCTCGTCTTGGTCTTGGGCGTCTAGCTTGGCGGTGAGTTTGGGCAGCACTTCGTCGACCAACAGCTGGCTGGCTTCGATGTACTTCTCGGTGGCGGCCATGGCCTCGGATAGCTCGTCGAGGGACTCTTGCAGCTCGGCCACCACCGTGGGTGCGTCGGCCATCACGCCCAGTCCTTGAATCCGGCGACCAGCGGCGTTCACCGTGTGGGTGGCGTTGATCACATACTTGGACATGTCTTCGTGGAGCTGAAGCACGGTGTCGCGCAGGGCTCGGGCCGGGGCGAGGTGCACCCGACACTGTTCCATCGACACCCCATACAGCTCGAGGTTGACCGCCTCGGTGCGCAGGTCGAAGGTGTACCGATCGCGACGACGCGCCTTCACTGCCTCGGGCAGTTCGTCCACCTCTACGGAGTCTAGGGCGCGCTCCGCCTCTAGCACTCGCTTGGCCGCCGTCCGTTGATTGTGCAGGGCCTCGGCCAAGGCTCTATGCAGGCCGTCGACCTCTTGCTGCATCTCGAGCGCGGTGAGCTTGACCTGATCGGCGAAGTGCGTCGCCTCGCGCAGTCGCACACCCACCCGCTCGTACAGGGCGATCAACTCTTCGGCCACGGAGCGCCGCGCCAGGGCCTGGCGGTTGGCGGTGAACGGTCGAACCAAGGTGGCGAGCAGCGAACCTTCGGTGCGTTCAACCTCCAGGCGCTGCAACATCTGCCCCTTGGACTGCAGTGAGCTCAGACCATTCCCCAGGGACTCTCCAAGCGCTTGCTGCGTCTGCATCAAGCGATCGACCTGGTGAACCGCATCTGCCTGCCTGGACCGGCGCCGCTCTCGTTCTCGCTGCAGCTGCATCTGAGTGAGCTGCTCTCCTAGATATTCGCCACGCTTCTCGTTCAACGCACATCCCTCTTGGGAAGCGTATCTCGACAAGGGGAGAGGCGCCCGGTCACCACCAGGCGTCGCGACGGGGGGGTAGATGAGCTTGGCGGTGACCGGGCGCTTGTGGGCTCGTGTTGAGCGTCCAAACTAAAGACGCCTCATGCCTCCCAATGCGTCCCCTCTCTGACAATCCGTGACACCAACCCTCACCAGTCTTGGACTTCTAGGGGGCAGGGCTTGTCCCTTCCGCGCCCCCAGCGCCGAGAAGAGAGTACGTTTTCGTCTGCATCGAGCACCCAGACGCAGTCTGCGGTGTCATCCCACATGCCGTGGTCGTTTCCCCAAAAAACAACCTGACCGGCGTCTCGGCCCACGCCCGAATACAGCCGAATCGGCCTGCCACGACGCAGCGTCATCCCCTCCGGAAAGGAATAGGTGTCGCCCCCGTTGTTCCGAATCATCACGCCGTCCAAGGGCCAACGATTCACCGCACTTTCTAGGGACAACGCCAAGGTGACTGACTCCGCGTTCGGTCGCCGATCGTCCTGCCAGGCCACGTTCGTGACGCCAATCACCTGGGGCCCCTCACCGCTTGCCTGATGCCGCTGGTGACGAATGACCGGCGGCGCTTCCCCCGCCAACCACAGCCAGCTCGACCGGAATCCCGTAGAGACAGCCCACGGATCGGCGAAGTCACCGGACCACCCAAAGGGGTCAACTTTTTCGCCGCTCAAAGCCAACTGATTCGCCAGCAATTCGACCACAAAATGCAGATGCGGCCCGGATGAGCAGCCGGTGTTGCCCGACTGGGCGAGCACTTCACCGGCACGCACCACGTCGCCCTCGGTGACCCGAGCCCGGTCGAGGTGCAGATAGCCCACGCGATAGATCTGCCCGTCGGGCCCCACGTGCCGCACATACACCTCGACGGAGCTGGGAACACGACGGTTTTTCCCGCACCCCACATCGCCACGGTCTCCGCCGAACTCGACCACACCATCGGCCACCGCGAACACATCGGTACCGACCGGAAGCACCCAATCCCAGCCCACATGACCTGACTTTCCAAAGGTCACCGATCCCCAAGCCGTTCGCTGATGCTTCTCTCCCGTGCCCTCGGGGTCGTGGTCAAAGAACCCGGACGTGCCATAGGCGCCGTCAAAAGGCTTGGAGAAGAACGGCTCGCCGAGATCGGTCTGGGCCGAAGGATCCAATTCCTGAGCCAGCGCAGAGACCGCAATGAGCCAGAGGAACACTAAAAGGTACCAGTCTCGGACAACTTCACGCCGGTCTCGGGGAAGTCCTTGGCCGAGAGTTCGTTGATTTGAGTCCAGGCCCGACCCGTTGGATCGGGCACCGGCGCGGACTCGCCGTTGAGGACCAGCGGCACAATAGCCCCACTTCGCAGCACACCGTTGGCGGCTAATTCCACTTGTAGCACCGCCGAAGTGCCCGTGTACTCACCCGCCCCAAACTGCCGGTATCCAACGAAGTTCCCCAAGGAGTACGCGATGAGCCGACCCTTATAGACCTCCATCGCCCGCAAGACATGCGGACCGTGTCCCAGAATAAGATCGGCGCCGGCGTCGACGGCGGCATGAGACAGCTTCTTGAGGTCGCCACGACGCTCACCCCAAGCGATCTCGGTCTTGCCGGGCACATGTCGGGCACCGGAGCCCTCGGCACCGCCGTGGAATGAGAGCACCACAAGATCGTGGTCCCGATCGGCCAGCGCGATGGCCCCCACCACCTCGTCGATCTCGTTGACGTTCAGGCAGCAAGACCCAGAGTGCGCCGCGAGGAACGCCACCTTGAGTCCGTTCACTTCGATCGAAGCAATGTCGCCGTAGCGACCTGCATGGGCGATTCCCGCCGCATCAAGGGCGGCCATGGTGGCGTCTTGGCCGGCGACACCCAAGTCCATCGCGTGGTTATTCGCCAAGGAGACGACATCGACGCCACCGTGCAGCAGACCTGCGGTGTATCGAGTGGGCGTGCGGAAGGCGTAGCAGGCAGTACTTCCCTCGCGGCACTTGGTGGACGGCAGGCCATTGGCGAGCGGGCCCTCTAGGTTGGCAAAGGTGATGTAGGCGTCGATCATCGCGTCGCGGACCGGCTCGAAGATCAACTGACCATCATCGGCAGGCAGGCCCGACTTTCCTCTTCGAAGATCGGACCCCATCATGGTGTCACCCACCGCGTAGAGCGACAGCCCTTGCCCATCGGCGGCCCTCTCATCGACCACCCCGCCCTTGGTCTGAACTTCGACCAGCGCCGCGCGAACTTCGGCGGCCTTCAGCCACTGCTCAAGCTCGGCATGCGTGGGGTCGAGCTCTTTTACCTTCCGCCAAGCCGTCGCCGCTGCCGGGTAGTCTTTGAGCGTCCAATGGGCCCACCCCAGCTCCCAGTAGGCGTCGACAGTGCGGTCCTGAGCGGAGATCGCCTGCTCTAAACTAGACTTCGCATCGGTAAAACGCTGCTCCCGAAGGGCCTTAACACCGTCGTCATAGGGACCTGCAGCAGCCAAGGAGGCGATAAGAATCAGCGGAATCATGGGGAACTCGGGGAGAATTGCGAGAGAGCGGCGAGGATGCCACTGTTTTACAACCCGCGGAGGACAGCGTCCAATTCCCGACCAGCCGGTTACCTGGACTAGGGACGGAGGATGTGCAAATGGCGGAATCAGGCGGAGGTCGATTCGGAAGGCTCGCCAAGCTCGGCAAGCTGGGCGGCAGCCTGGGTGCACGCTATCTCGGAGATCGGGTCCGAACGGCTATGGGTACAGAACTAGAGGCGTCAGAACGCAACGAGATGCACGTCGAGAATGCCAAGCAAATCGTAGCGGCCATGGGTAAAATGAAGGGCGCCGCCATGAAGCTGGGACAGCAGATCGCCCTCGCCTCGTCGTCCCTCGATTTGCCAGAAGAGGCCACGCGCGTGCTGTCTACGTTGCATGCAAAAGCAGAGCCCGTGCCCTTCCACATCATCAAGGAAGACGTCGAACAAGAGCTCGAAGGCACCCTCGAAGACTATTTCGAATCCTTCGACCCACATCCCCTCGGCACGGCTAGTCTGGGCCAAGCCCACGGCGCGGTGCTCCTCGACGGCACGCCGGTGGTGGTCAAGGTGCTGCACCGCGGCGTCAAAGACAACCTCGACACCGACATGATGGCGCTGCGGGCCATGCTGGTCAGCGGACGCGTACTCCGACGCGACAAAGCAGAGCTCGAGGCCAGCTTCGACGAGATCCGCAGCCGACTCGAAGAAGAGCTTGACTACCTCCAAGAAGCCGCGAATATTCAAGAATTCACCAGAATCTATGGAGACGACCCAGATGTGAGAATCCCAGCGATTCACCCCGCCTTCTGCACCGAACGCATCCTCACCATGGACCGCATGCCAGGCGTACACCTCGACGAGTTCCTGAAGACCGCAAGCCCACAAGCCATGCAGCGCGCCGCGCTCACGCTCACCCATATGTACTACCGAATGGTGCTCATCGACCGCATCCTGCACGCCGACCCACATCCAGGAAACTACCTCTTCGAGGCGGACGGGCGTGTCGGCATGGTCGATTTCGGCTGCATCAAGCGCTTCGACGAGTTCTGGGTGGGCACGTATGCCCGTGTCGCCATTGCAACCCACCACGGCGATAAAGCCGCCTGCATCAAGGCCTGTCACGATCTCGGCGCAATCGAAGGCCACAAGAAGGAAGACGAAGACCTGGTCTGGGAGTTCTGTAGGGCGTTCGGCGCCGGTTTTCGCATGGGCGAGATCGAGCTCGGCAGTCACCACGAGCAGTTCATGCGCGATATGAAGCCCATCCTCAAGCGCTACATCACCAATCCCCGCGCCAAGATGCCCCGCGAGGTCCTCTTCATGCATCGGTCCCTGGGTGGGCTGTACAGCATCACCCGCGCCCTGAACGCCAAAGCCGACTTCGGCGCCATCATGCTCAAGTACTCCCACCGCGCAGTCGCAAAGGCCGAAGGTCGTGAATAGAGTTCTTCCTCTCGTTTTGGTGCTCGGCGCCTGCGTGACCGAGCTGCCCAGCCCCAGTCAACCTTGTGCCGACTGGGAAGAACCGGGGCTGTACACGCTGCACATCGACCAAGACGACACCAAGAAACGCAAGGCCTGGATCTGGGTCCCCAAGAGCACTGGACCACGGCCCCAAGTGGTGATTCTCCACGGGGCGGGCTCAAACCACACCCGAATCTCCGAGGTCACCCGCTTCATTCGACTGGCCGAAGACGAGGGATTCGTGGCCATCTTCCCAGATGGCCTGGGCCCACTGATCCGCGGTTGGAATGCCGGCGACTGCTGTGTGAACTCCCGCGAAGAGAAGAAAGACATCGACGACGTGGCCTACCTCGAAGCACTCGCCGCCGAAGTGTCGCGTCGAACCTGCGGCGCCGACACCCTGGGCGTTGGATTCTCAGCCGGAGCCATGATGACCCACCGCTGGGCTTGCGAAGGCACCACCCTAGACGCATTGATGCCGGCCAGCGGACCGTTGATGGTGCCCGAGTGCAAGGGCGAGCCCATCGCCATTCGGCACTATCACGGGGCCGACGACCCCACCGTGCCTCCGCAAGGCGGCCTGGGCAAGAACGAGAGCGCGCTGTACACCAGCGTCGACCAGACAATGGAGATCTGGCGGGCGCGGAACAACTGCACCGACGAAGAGCCCACCGTCGAGGTGGATGGCGACGTCACCTGCACGCGCTGGAGCTGCGAAGTCGCCACCGAGATGTGCATCGTCGACAACTGGGCGCACATGTACCCAGGCGGCTCAAATCGCAAGAGCGACCAGCATGATGCCACGGCCGAGGGCTGGAACTGGTTCAAGGATGTGCGCGACATCACTTCGCCGTCGGACGGCTAGGGGGCCGTTCCAACGTAGCGAGCGCGGGGTCGAATGAGCGGTTGGCCATGTTGTTCTCGAGCGTGAGCCACCCAGCCCGCGCTGCGACGAAGTATCGACGATGGTAGCCGCCGTGGGCGCTCTAACGGGACCGTTACACAGCGGTGCACCCGGTCCTGTGCTCGACATGCTCGACGCTATTGGCCAGGCGGACCACGCACACGATTGGCTAGTCGAAAAGTTGAAAACCGGTGAACGAATCATGGGTATGGGCCACCGGGTGTACCGCGTCCGAGACCCAAGAGCCGCCGTCCTCGAGACTGCATTGTTGCAGCTGCCACCGTCGCCCCGGCTCAAGCTCGCGCACGTCGTCGAAGAAACCGCCACCGCCTTGCTCGCCGAGCGTCATCCGGACCGGCCACTTCGCGCCAACGTCGAGTTCTACACGGCGGTCCTCCTCGAGGCTCTCGGTCTGGACCGCACGCTGTTTGCGCCGACCTTTGCCGTCGCCCGCTCGGTGGGATGGCGCGCCCACATCCGCGAACAACGGGAACACGGCAAGCTAATTCGACCGAAGGCCGTGTACACCGCGCAGACTGGGGCGACTATGCCCCAGTGGGACAACACGCCCGCGGCATAGTTGTCACATGCTGCATCATTGCGCCGAATAGTGACGGTTTTTCCATCATCTCGCGTGGCACAGCTCATGCACAAGGCCTAGGCACACCAGCGATGGTGCCCCTCCTTGAGCGGGCCGGCGGTAGCCGAGTTCGCGATGTTCTCACTCGTTGAGAAACGCCAAACAAAACCAGGAAGCCACCGGAGTGCAAGGCCGGTGGTTTTCCTTTTGGATCTAACGGCGCGCTGATCATACGCTCCTGCTCATGGATATTCCCCTCCCCGCCTCGTGGGCAGAAGCCCGAGGCCAGATCCTCCCGGTCCTTCGACGCATCAGCGATCCGCCGAACGCCGCCCGAGCAGCACGAACTGCGCCGGAAAACGAACTGCTCAGCAGGCCCTTTGCGCCCTTGCTCGCTCAACGTCTGGTCCTCGACCTGCCCGATCTGCGGCTGTACCTCAACCGAGGGCACCTGGCCGCCTGGGGCATCAACGAAGACGTCGCGTTTGGCATGGCCATCGAGAACCTCCGGTACGGCGCGGCACAAGGGCTGGGGTTGGAGCCCCAATGGGGGCTTTGGCAGCTAGCCAGCGGCGACGGATACGACAGCTCGCGCCTACTCCTTCCAACCTGGCTCGACGCATTCAGAGACCAGGTAGACGGCGATCCTATCGCCATTGTCCCTGCGGCCCGCATACTCTTGGTGGGTGGAAGTGAAAACCATGGACAGCTCGCCGCCCTCGTCGACGTAGCCGACCGCGCGTTCCGTGGCGCCGGTGCACCGCTGTCTCCGATGCTGTACACCACCGACAAGGACGCCAACCCAGTTCCATTCCTACTTCCCAAAGACCACATCTTGGCCGACCGTGTCAACGGCGCCCGGCGCCTGCTCGAGGCCTACGAGTACGCCGAACAACGGGACGATATCTCGGAAGACCCAGAGGTTGCCGGAGTATTTGCACGGATCTCCATGCACCGAAAGCCAGACACAGGGCGGGCCTGGACGGTCGCCACGTGGACCCAAACCGACGACCTCACCTGGCTCCCCCAAGCGGACAACGTCCAGTTCGGAGAGGGCGACGACGCATTCACGCTGCCCTGGGAGGTGGTCGCGCAGCAGGTGCACTTGGGCGGCGGCGCGTTCGACCCCATCCGCTTTCCCGTGTCTTGGCCCACGCCGTCAACGCTGGCCGAACTCAGGGGCATGGCACCCGACTAATCCACGCAGCCCAGCCCACCGGCCGTCCGCGTGGCCTCTTCGATGGTGCGCGCCAGCACCGACCGAATTCGACCATCTTCCATAATCATCAGGCCGGCAATGGTACAGCCGGCTGGCGTGGTGACCTGATCTTTCAGCGCCGCAGGATGCTCGCCAGTCTGCAGCACCAAGCGGGCCTCTCCTTGAGCGGTCTGTGCCGCCAGCTCGATGGCCACGTCGCGGGGGAGGCCCATACGCACACCACCATCGGCCAGCGCCTCGAGGATCACACAAGTAAACGCGGGTCCCGACCCAGATAATCCGGTCACTGCATCGAGGTGCTTTTCGTCCAGGACACGGCATCGCCCCACACTTGAGAAGATCGTCGAGGCCAGCCCAAGGTTCGCTTCGCTGACTCCCGGACCAGGCGAGAGTACAGTCATACCTTCGCGAATCAGGCAGGGTGTGTTCGGCATGGCCCGGATGATTGCGGTGTGGGGCAGCCAGCTGGTCAGCTGTGAGATGTTCACGCCGGCACAGATGCTGATCAGCAGCTTACCCGCGAGGGCCTCGGCGATGCCCGGCTCAGAGAGGACTGTTTTCGCCACTTGAGGTTTCACGGCCAACAAAATGACGTCGACTTCAGCCGCCGCAGCGGCGTTGTCTTGGAGGGCTCGGATGCCAAAGTCCTGAGCCAGCACCGCACAAACCTTTGCACGCCGAGCGGTGACCACAACCACATCGGGGGCTTCGGGGACTGCCTGAAGCCCCGCCAAGATCGCCCGTCCCATTGTTCCACAGCCCAAGATTCCGATCGCCTGCATACCGCCTCCGCCGTCGCCTCTATCCAGCCGGCCTTGCTGTTGTAGCGTGAAAAGGGCAGGTTGCGCACATGTTCGC
>JAACDH010000401.1 GCA_009936995.1 Rhodobacterales bacterium | reverse complement strand
GTGGATCGGCGTCACCCCAGATCGCGCCGCGGTCAAGGGCGGCAGCTATTACTCGAAGGCAAGCGCGCGCTGCGGCTACTTTAAAGACTCTATCCCACCAGACAGCAGCCACAAGAGCATCGGATTCCGTTGCTGCCAAGGCGACCCACCCGATTCAGCCGCGTCTCCCCTTCCCGAGGGCGGTCGCGTGGGCGACCTGGTCAAGGACTTCTCACTGCCCAAGCTGGACGGCGGCGAGATCAACATTGCCGACCTGAAGGGTAAGCCGTTCATCGTTACCTTTTGGGCGTCCTACTGTGGTCCGTGCAAACAAGAGCTGCCCGTATTGGGTGCCCTGTACAACCAATACAGAGATCAAGGCCTGGCCATCATCGCGGTCAACGTGGACACCAATATTGCCGCCGCTCGGAAGTTCATGGCAACCACGCCCATCGCGTTCCCTGTCGGTCTAGATGACCAGACCGTCCGCAGTCGATTCGGCGCCAACACCCTTCCCAGCACGTATTTCGTGACCAGCGAGGGGCGTATCCGTCAACGAACGGTTGGCTACGATCAGAGGTTCCAACACGAACTAGAGCAGAACGTGGCCGATCTAATGGTCGCCCAACCGCTGTAGACGCACCGCTCAAACGTGAAAGCCAAGGAGCGGGAGGTTACACGCCTGCCAACGGAGGTTCCTGTGGAACAAAATAACCTGGTCATCTTTTCTCTCGCCGGTGCCGGCCTTGTAGCGGCCATCGCGCTTGGCGTATTCCTCAAGAGTGGCGCCGCGCCTGAGACCACGGAGCCCGTCAAGACTGAGGTTGCCGCCGCGAGCGCCGCAGCCGCTCCCGCAGCCGCTCCCGCAGCCACTCCGACAGCGAAGGGCGCACGCACCGTGCCCACCGCACCTGAAAAGGTCGACGCGGCTCAATACACCACCACCGAGTCTGGACTTCAGTACTTCGACGTCACCGTCGGTACCGGAAAGAGCCCCGGAACCGGAAGCATGGTGTTGGTCGAGTACGCCGGGTTCCTCGAAGACGGCACCCTGTTCGACTCCAGCTACAAACGGCCCGACTCCTTTAAGTTCCCCCTCGCGCAGGGCGCGGTCATCAAGGGCTGGGACGAAGGCGTGGCCAGCATGAAGGTCGGTGGAAAGCGCCAGCTCCGAGTGCCCTCCGATCTGGCCTACGGCGACCGCGGTGCGGGCAGCCGCATCCCCGGTGGTGCCACGCTCATCTTCGACGTCGAGCTGATCAACGTCTCTCCGGCGCCGCCTCCCCGGGTGGCTCCCGCCGCCCCCACCAAGCTCGAAGACACCCAGTACACCGTCACCGAGTCCGGCCTGAAGTACCACGACTTCTCCGTTGGCGAAGGCGCCCTCGCCGCCGCTGGCGACACGGTTCAAGTGGACTACACGGGCTGGACCCTCGACGGTAACAAGTTCGACAGTAGCCTCGACCGCCAGACCCCCATCGCCTTCCCACTGGGCGGCGGACGAGTCATCAAGGGCTGGGACGAGGGCATCGCCGGCATGAAGATCGGCGGCAAGCGCCAGCTGTACATTCCCTTCGACCTAGCCTACGGCGAGGCCGGCCGGCCGCCCACCATTCCGGCCAAGGCCACGCTCATCTTCGAGGTCGAGCTCGTCTCCATTCGCGGCAAGTAGCTACGACTTCAACATCGTCGACATGATGGTCCGATTGCGACCACCGTGTTTCGCCGCATACATCGCTTGGTCTGCTTGATGAAGCCAAGCAGCGATTTCGGTTGTCCGATACTCGGCCACTCCCAAAGAGATGGTGACGCTCTTTGGGGCGTCGGCGCGAATCGCCGTACCCGCGACGTTGAGATGCGGCGCCCAGTCATGAGCCTCTACGCAGCGACGGATGCGCTCGGCGATGGCGTAGGCCGCCTGCTCGTCGCAGTAGCCTAGGATCATCACAAACTCCTCGCCCCCATATCGAACCGCGTGATCAGAGTCTCGGATGCAATCCAACACCAACGAGGCCACCACCTTGAGTACTTCGTCTCCGGCCGCATGGCCCAGGGTGTCGTTCACGCGCTTGAAGTGGTCGATGTCGAGGAACATCGCCGAGACCGGAACGTGGGCCCGCTGGAGCCGACTCACCTGTTCCTCAAGCACCTCGTCGAGGTACTGCCGGGTCAACAGCCCCGTGAGCGGATCCGTTCGGGCGTTTTCGAGCCGACGTAAAACGCCGCGTATTTCTTCAATCTCTTCGCGACTCTTGCTCTCGATTCGCAGCGAAACCGAACCCACCATCAGGCGATCGCCATACTTGATCTTCACCCGACCCTCGACGGGCTCGTCGTTGACGGTGCTGCCGTTCGTCGAGCCGAGGTCTTCGATGAACAGCGAGTCGAGCGGCTCGTATCGCACTGCGGCATGGCTCCGCGAAACCGACGCATCGGCCACAGTCAATTCGCACTCGGGGTCGCGGCCAATCATCACCCGTTCTCCAGGGTAAATCTCGCAAAAGCTCATCATATCTGCGCCCGAAGTCACCGTGAGAACAGGCAACATTCGCCGCTCGGCAGCCCGACGTTTCTGGAAGGTGACCGTGTCACCCACCTGGGTCTTTTCCTCCTCTTTCCCGAAGTACAGCGTCTTCGTCGCCGGTTTCTTCTTGCCTTTGAAGTCCACCTGTTCCACCTGATCCGCGTTCAACCTGATTTGCCATCGGATAACCCGTAGGAACTCTGAAGGCATTTTCCACCGAGTTGACACGTCAAATATATTCCTCATGTGTTAGCTTAGCTATCATCCAGATGACTCCGGGCGACACACCATGTGTCCCCTCCCCCGCTGCCCGCTTCGACTCCCCGACGGAGACACGTATGAAAACCATTATTCTCGCTCTGATGTTGCCTTCCGTCGCCTGGGCTTGGCCCGCCGACTCTGAGTGGATTGCCCTCACCGAATCTGGTCTGAACATCGAAGACCCCATCGGAGATCAAATTGCCGGAGATGACTCGTTCGATCTGGTCGGCGACGCAACCACCGCAGCCCTGCACTGGTACGCAGACAGTACGGAAGTTTTCTTCCGCCTGCAGCTGAATGGCGATCCAATGGCCATCAATGGTACCGACCTCAAAAACCAAACCTGGGCCGTCCTCATCGACACCAATGGCGATGACACGTTCGAACTGGCGCTGGCCTCAGAGGGCTTCGACGGCGACTTCAGCAGCTACTTGATGGATGGCAGCACCCCTGGGATTGAACCTGGACCCGCTAGCTATGGTTTCGTCGCGAACTACGGAAACCTGCCCACTGGACAGGTGCGCGCCACCCTCGGGCCCGTCACGACCTGGTTCATCGACTTCCGAATTTCCCGAGCAGATTTAGCCACAGACCTCGGTGTTGGTGACCTCGACCCACTCCGAGTCGCTGGCGTCACCGGTTTCAGCATATTCACGCCTTGGGACGACGTCACCCGCTGCAACGGAGCCTGCGCCACCTTCTCCGATGCCGCCGCAGATGTCATCATCATCGACCAAGACCTGGACGGCTGGACCGACACCCAAGAGGTCCGGACCGGCACCGACCCCCTCGACGCCGACGCTGATGACGACGGTCTCATCGACGGCCTTGAGCGCGACGGAGATGCCGACGGAGACGCGCTGCCGGACGCCTTCGACTGCGACGCCGACAACGACGGCATTCTCGACGGCACCGAGGCTGGCGCGATCACCGCCACCCTCAACGCCGACACCGCTCTGGCGGCCAACTGCTTTGTGGCCGACCAAGACACCGTCGCCCCAAACACCGAACCGTACCACCAGGACACCGACGGCGGTGGCCTCGACGCCGGCCTCGAAGACCGGAACTACAGCGGTCGCCAAGCCCTTCCCTGGGAGACCGCCCCAAATGTCCCTGCCGACGACGTAGACAGCGATGGCG
>JAACDH010000400.1 GCA_009936995.1 Rhodobacterales bacterium | reverse complement strand
GCGTCACGCGGGGTCGCTGGTGCCACTGACGGGACTGGCGTCGACTTTCCTGGCGTTGGCGGTGACTGCGCTGTTTACCGACGGCATCTCCATCAGTGGTTGGGGCTGGCTGTGGGGCACGCTTCTCGTGTGGGTGCTGAGCATGTTCACCTGGGTGCTGCCCGGGCCGTGGCGCCGATACAAGAAGACAGGAGCTGCTGGCCGCCCATCCGACGGCGCGGGCGGCTCCAACCCCTTCTAGCGTCGCTAAAAGAGTTTCGGTAGCGACGCCAACACGGTCGCCGATCCGACGAATACAACGAGTGCGACACCGATAAGCGTCCACGAGCTCAGCGCCTTCTTCACGCGGTTAGACACCGCGGCGAAGAACAAGACGGTGGCGAACAAGATCGTCAAAACCGTGTAATTGTCGCTGTTGCGGTTGCTTGCCAGAGCCTGTACTGATAACTGCTCCGCCTTTTCCTGCTCCGCCGCCGCTCGGACAGCGTTGTCGAGCACGTAACTAGGCATATCGAAAGGCGTCTGCGGAGCGGCCTGCGAATCAACTGCCCGCTCGTCGAGCCAGTCGGACGTGGCAGTCGCCAAGGGCTCCGGGAATGAGTCTCGCAGGAAGACTGCCAACTCGTCGTTATCGGACGTCTGGGCATTCAGCCATTGCGTGAACAAGGCGACCTGGACAGATGCTTGTCGATTCGCGTCGCTCTCGAACCGTGCCGCGTCAATGCGCGAGGCGGACGCCTGACTGAAATTAATCGACATCGCCCCACCCCACTTGCTCGCCTGGAAGGCAGTCCACGCGGTGAGGATGGTGGTCACAGAAATGAGAATGACCGCAACGAGTTCACGCCAGTCCGCCGATGACGAGGGCAAGGCCACCGGAAGAGGTGAACTGCTGCTGCTCTCAGTGGGCTCAGAGGTTTTGTCGGACACGAACTAGCTTTCACCCCTCCACGATCTGCTTCTCGGATCCCTGCTCTATGCCCAGGGCGCTGCACCACATTGAGTACATGATCTGCACCGTAGCACCGAAGTCCTCATCGGTCACTTGCGTGGGCCCACTCCCGAAGTCGTAGTACATGATGCGCTCACCTGCGGCATTCAAGGCGTGCGAGACCATGGCGGGCTTTTCGACCCAGGGGTAGGAAGCTGATAGCCGGTGGGCAACCGCCTCGTCCCACATAGCCATCATTTCTCGATAGTGCTGGGAGGTCGGCTTCAACTGTCCCATTTCCGCGTCCGCGACCGCCCGCATCAACGGGCCGTGGTTGAGGTAGGCCTGATACACCGCGCGTAGGTGCGGCTCCACGCGCAGGTTGGCGCCTGACAGCCACGGGTCACCCGCTGCAACCATTTCGGTGACAACCGACTGAAAGAGCTGAACCAGGGCGTCGTCCAAGCTGTCGAATTGACGGTAGAAAGTGGACCGGGAAACACCTTGTCGTCGACACAGCCGCCCCACGGTCATTTCGTGGATAGGCGTTGACAGCAGGAGGTGTTCGAGACCAGTAATAATCGACATTCCATCTCCATTGTACCAGTTCCTCCGAACCTGGTTGACTGCCAGGGGCACTGTACCACATTCGGTACATGACCTGGAACGTGTCCTTGAAAAGCTCCTCAGAGATTGAGTCGGGTCCTTTGCCGTAGTCGTAATACATCAGCCGCTCATCGGCTGCGTTCAACGCATGGGCGACGAGTGCCGGCTGCTTCACCCAGGGGTAGGACTCGGTGATCCTCACCGTCACGGCCTCATCCCACATGGCCATCATGGATGTGTAGGCCTCGGATGTTGCCTTCATCTCACCAACCTCGGCATCGGCGACAGCCCGCAGCAAGGGCCCATGGGTGAGATAGACCTGATGAAGACCCCGCAGTTGCGGCTCCAAGTCAAGGTTTGCGACTGAGATCCAGCCGTCGCTGGCGATCGTCATCTCGGCGATGACGTGGTCAAACAGTTGGACCAGGACGTCATCCACACTGGCGTATTGGCGGTAGAAAGTAGAACGAGAAATACCTGCTTCCCGAGCGAGCCGACCGGACGTGATCTGCTCGATCGGATGGGACTCCAAGAGCCTCTCGAGCGCTAGAAGGACTTTCATGACGGATTTCCCAAGGTCAGGTGGAACAGAAGGTAGCAATTTGTCCCATCTCGATCGATGTGCCTGCCCTACGGCCCTCGTTTGTGAATGATGTCGGTAGACAAGAGCCTCGAAATAGTCTCGCCGGCTCAGGAAGAGGGACCAGTGTTATCCACGTTGAGCGAAACTCTGCCGTTCGCTATCGGTGTCGCCGCGAGTGCGGCTGCCGTTATTGCCCTTGTTCTCATCTTGCAGGGCAGTAGAGCGCTGCCGTCAGGGCTCTCCTTCACCCTGGGGTGGGTCCTCGGTGTCGGTGTCGTGTGTGCTGTGGGGGTCGCGTTCGGTCTGGCCGTTTCGGACGATCCGGCACGGTGGACGCAATGGTTGAAGACCCTTCTCGGTGCGTTGCTACTCATTGCCGCGGTGCGTAAGTGGCGTCAACGTGTGCCCAGCGGCCAGGAGCCCACGCCACCGAAGTGGATGTCCGGTCTCCAGGACAGTGCACCCGGCAAGGCCGCGGTCCTGGGGTTCCTCCTGGGTGGCATCAACCCGAAGAACCTGATGTTGACGCTAGGCGCCGCCGCGACCCTGGGAGCGGCCGGCCTTTCGTCGAGTGAACTGTGGATCACCGGTATCGCCTATGTGATCGTTGCCAGTGTGACCGTGCTGGTGCCCATGGGCATCTACGTTTTGATGCGCTCCAAAGCCGATGCACTACTGGCGAACCTGGGCGAGTGGATGAAGTCCAACAGTGACGCCATCACCATCGTGGTTCTGGTGATCTTTGGCGTGAAACTGCTCCTGGGTGGTCTCGCCGGTCTCACCTAATGGTGAGGCGTGGGGGATAACCGGGAAGCGCCGGTCGATAGCGCTGGCGGGTCGATGGAGCGGGCAGCCTGGGCCGGCTACTCCCAGCGTGCGCCGACGACGATGCCGTCGTCGATGTCCATAGTGACGCGGTCTTCTCGGTAGTCCCTCGTGGTCGGTTGGGGGACCCCGTCGATGGAGGCCACCCGCCACTCGTACCCCAGGTCCTCGATGATGCGCACCGCTTCTTCCTGGGTTTTGCCCTCGGAAACGAGGGACTCCAAGAGCTCGTCTTTGGACATTTCGGACACCTCGGCAGTGGTCGAATCTCCGTCGCTCGAACATGCGGCGACGCCGAAAATCAAGAAGCCCGCCGCGACGGCGGCGGCCGTTCGATGGACCCAAGGCTTTTTGGACATGTCTTTAGTGTGGGGGTTGATCCATTCAAACCCAAGGACATGAGACAAACAGGGCCCGTTTGTTCCTTCCCATGCGCTCACGGGGGTGATGTGCTTAGTTGTGGGGGTTCGATCACACGCCCAAAAAAACACAAGGAGTTGCTTCGTGGAGGTTCTACGCCGAATGGCGCCCCTGGGGGCATTGGCTTCTGCTCTCGTGCTCAGCCTGAGCCTTGCCGCCTGCAGCAGCGAAGAAGAAGTGGCCGAGCCCGAGCCCGAGCCCACCATCCCCGAAGAAGTCCTCTGGGCCGGAAGCGTGTGCACAACGTTCGACGACCTGCTGGCCACCGTTGATGCCGTTGGAGATGACCTCTCCTACGAGCCCACCGCCGACGCTGAAGTCTTCGACCAGTACATCACCCAATTGCAAGCCCAGATGGCCGACGTCAACGGAGCCGTCGAAGAACTCGCCTTCACCGTCGGCCAAGCCCCCGTGGATTACAAGGACAGCGCATCCAACGTTGTCAACTTCGGCACGGACATCACCGCGCTCGTCGCCGCCAAGGACGAGACGGTGGTGCATATCGAGGCAGCGATGGCGGCTGATTCCAACGTCGACAAGGGGCTCGAAGCAGCCCAAGCCGCTATCACCGGAGGAACCACGTTGGCGCTTACCCGAGATTTCCTCGCCGGCCTCGGCGAGCTCCGGGGCCAGCGCAAAGACGACCTGGACGAT
>JAACDH010000399.1 GCA_009936995.1 Rhodobacterales bacterium | reverse complement strand
GTCCTCATCGTGCCGACCTCGACCTGCCGAATTGCTCATGGAGACGGTGCGTCGTAATCGCGAGGTGGCCGGCTACGTCGACAGTGAGCCCTTTCGGAAGTCAGTTTTGCCGATCCAGGCGTTGACGACAACGGGCTTGCCCTCGCGGCTGAGCTTCACGGCCTTTTTCAGCACCGACTTGGCCCGAGAGGCGTCTTTGAGCAGCAGACCCTCGCCGCCACAGGCCTTTCCGACGATGTGGTAGTCCATGAAGGTGAGGCGGCAGGCGACGTCGTCTTTGAGGATGACCACCTGATCGCGTTCGATCTGAGTCCAGCCGGCGTCGTTGCCGATGAGCGCGATGACGCCAACCCCGTGACGGGCGAAGGTGTCCATCTCCATCAGGCTGAAGCCGGAGGCGCCGTCGCCGTACATCAGCCAGAGGTCTGCGTCCGGGCGGACGAGCTTGGCGCCCAGGGCGAATCCAGCGCCTACGCCCAAGGTGCCAAACACGCCGGGGTCGAGCCAGCACAGCGGGCCCCGAGGCTGAACGGTGTAGGCCACGGTGGCCACGAAGTCTCCGCCGTCGCCGATCAAGATGCTGTCGTCGGCGAGGATTTCGTCGACGGTTTGGCACAGGGCGAGTGGGTTTTGGTGTTCGGTTTCAGCCTTCGCCATCTCGTCGATTTCTGCGTTGCGCTCGTCATCCCGGCCCTGGAGGCGGGCGGTCCAGTCGACGAAGGAGGCACCCTTACCTAGGCGATCGGCGAGTTGGAGCAGGAAGGTGTGTGGATCGCAGCGGATGCCCAGCTCGGGACGACGATTCTTATTCACGTCCTCTTTCGAGAGGTTGACGCCGATGACGCTGCACTGGGACAAGTGGGAGCCGTAGTCGAGGCGAAAGTCGGCAGGCACGCCGCAGAGCACGACGACATCGGCCTCGCGGAGGGCGTTCCGACGCTTGTGGCGCATGTGCAGAGGGTGGTCCTTGCCCAGCAGTCCGCGGGCCATCCCAGACAGGTAGACGGGGATGCCCAGGGACTTGATGGCGTCGCGGAGCTTGGTGATCTCGGTCGCCCGCAACGTGGCCTGGGAGCCCAACACCACCAGAGGGCGCTTTGCGCCTTTTAGGGTCTTGATCGCTTGATCGAGGTCGCCGCCCGTGGGTCCCCTGGGGATCGCCGTGGTGGGGTGGTCGAACTGCGGATCGGCCGAGAAGCTGTAGACCCACTTAAAGTGCGCGCGAATGGCGAGGGCGGTGGCCTGCTCGGTGAGGCTCATGTTCTCTTTCTCGAGCTTCTTGGTGAACTCAGAGCGGACTTGCTCTTCGGAGTACAGCAAGTCGATTGCGAGCTCGACAAACACCGGACCTGGAACGCCTTCTTGGGCGATGCGGAAGGCCTCTTCGATGGCGGGGATCACGTCGGCCAGGCGGCTGGGCCTCGCCGACCACTTGACGATGGGCTTGATCACCGCAAGTTGGTCGATGTCTTGGAGGGCGCCGCGACCGCGCAGCAGCGTTGGCGGCGCGCCGCCGATCAGCACCAGCGGTGATTGCGCCATCTGTGCATTTTTAATGGCGGTTATGGTGTTGGTGACACCTGGCCCGGCGGTGACCACAGCCACTCCAGGGACGCCGGTGAGCCGAGCGACAGCATCCGCTGCAAACACGGCGTTCACCTCATGACGCACATCGATCACCCGCATCCCCAGCGCCTTAGAGGCGACCAGGATGGGCGAGATATGGCCTCCGACTAGCGTGAACACAAAGGACACGCCGTGGTTCTTAAACACCTGAGCTACGCGAGAACCGCCGTCCATGATTATCTCCCGGGACGGATGAACCGCCGTTCAGTTTCGGTGGCAAGCTTAACGTATTGCACAGCGATGAGGTAGATGAATTCCTGTGTCGCCGTTCGGTTACAGTTGTCATGCAGCGATGTCGACCAGTAGCATTAGAAATCCTAACAAACTACATTTTCGGCTGGCACGGCCGCTGCATTTATTCAGGGTACACCGATGGAGATTCCAATGTTCGTCCTATTGTTAGTCCTTGTTGCCGCTCCCGCCAACGCTGCCGACGAACCCGGTCTATGGGCTCGCCAAGCGGTTGGCACCTCTGGATGGCCTACTGGACTGATCAGCGACACCCGCATCCAATACCGCACCCCTTTGGCGCGGAAGGAGGGCAGCCTTATGCTCAACGACACCTACGCTGGTGTTGGGGGGTTGGCGCAAGTCACACCGGCCTTCGCAGCGTTTGGCCCGCGTTTGAGTATCGCACCAGTGGACATCTTCGAACTTGAACTTCAGGCCAGTCGGCTGCAGTACGTCAACCCCGGCCTGGGGCTGATGCCGTTCGAGAGCAGCTCGGAGGGTGGCAAGCTCTCCAGCATTCGTTTGGACCGCGCCGCACAAGGCGAGGGCGTGGTGACTGGCGGCTGGAGTTTCACGGCTACCCCGACGTTCAAGCTGAAGCTTGGCCCAATTGTGGCCTTCGACACTTGGAACATATCGTTCCTTGCCTTGGATAAGCCCGACGGAACCTCGGCGGATTTTGTGTACGAACCGTACCGCGACCAAATCGTGGCTTGGAACGACGTCTCTATCGAGCATCAGGCGGCTTTGCTCTACACGGTCTTGCCCGGCGATGACGGACCGATGTTTTGGATAGGTGGCACGGTACGAGACCGTTTTAATCACACCAGCGACGACCAGAGCACCGCAGCAGGCGCGCTCATCGTGGCCAAGACCGGCACATCAACCCGCGTACCGAAGATCGTGGGCCAGGCGATGTTTTACGTCAAGGACCAAGACCGAGTCGGCACGGTTCCCAATCTACAGCTGCAGGCCTCTTGGACCTTCGAGTAGCCTCTAGGCGGGAGCCTCTTCGCTTGGGAAGAACTCGAGGGGCGTGTTGCAGTGAGGGCAGCGAAGCCACATGGGGTCATTGCCGACGCTGCCGCCTTCGGTGATGATCATGTGCTTGCTGCAATCGGGGCAGTCGCCGGTGACATCGCCGATGACCATGACGCGGTTGTACAGGTACCAGGCTACCGCCATTCCCAGCATGGGAATCAGCCACGGGCCCACAAAGTGCACGCCCGGAATGAAGATGGTGGCCAGCCCCAGGGGGGTGGTTGTGAGCACCAACGCGCCTGCGACCACGCCGCGCTGGCTGCCGGTGTAGCGCTTGACCTCGGCTTGGACGTCAACCTCGACGCCCTTGCGGTTCTTGAGGACTGCGGTTTCGGTGCTCATCGGTGGCCTCGGAGACTAGGTGCGTCGGAAATCGAACTTGGGACGTGTGGGATGTCCGTAAAGGGTAAGTGCGCCATCGTCGCCGACCGCGTTGGGGCGCTGGAAGATCCAGTTTTGCCAGGCGGTGAGTCGACCGAAGATCTTACTGTCGCAGTTCTCGGCGCCCACGAAGCGAAGGTTCTGCTCCATGCCCGTGAGCGCGTCGGGAGAGAGACTCAACCGCTCTTCGACGGCGATTCGGATCTCATCATCCCAGTCGATGTCGTCGGGGGCCATGGTGACCACGCCTAGATCGAAAGCGTCCGGGCCGGCGACGGCGCCTGCCTCAAGGGCAGCTTGTACCTTGTCGTCGTTGCGCGGGAAGCGAGCGGCGAGACGGGTGATGCCCGTGCTCATCGGGAAGATACCGCCAGAAGCCGCCGAGATCTGGATGGTGACTTCTTCGTCCTCATCTTCGAGCATGTAGGTGCGGTCGGAGGTGAGGGAGAGTTCGAACAGGCTACCCACGAAGCAACTGCCCTCGTCGATGAGCGCGAACTGCGACCGGGCGCTGTTGTCACAGCGACGAAGCACGCGTGACTGATACAGAGCCAGCTCGCGGGCGAACCAGTCGTCCTGATTGTCCTGAATGAGCTTGTCGTGGGCCAGGACCAGGCCGGCGTCACCCTCGGTCTTCAACAGAATTAGGCCGACATTGGGGTGGTTAAAACGCAGGTGGAAGATCGCGTCTTCGAGCTGGCGGAACGTCGCCATAGACCAGGTCTTGCAACCTTCGGCCATGAGCGCCGCTGCGTTGGCGGGTGCCGGTGACGTAGGCGCTTTGATAATGAGCGTACAGACGCGGCCATCGGCGTCGATGTTCAGCTTGACGTGTTCGTAAGCGCGGCTCTCGTTTTCGCCGATCTCGACCGCGATGGGGTGCAGCGTGATGCCCTCGGTTGCCCGGGCCGGATTGGCTGCGACTGCCTCGGCAGCCACCTTAGCGATGCCGGTTTGCCACTCGGAGCGGGCGAAGCTGCCGTCGATGAGTTCAAACTTTAGGGCGTCACGGGCTCGCCAGCCCTCGGCCTTGGTGCAGAACACATCGGCGATGTCGCGGCGAACGGTTCGCTTGTCGACCAGGCGGGTGAGGCCTCCGGTGCCGGGAAGCACGCCTAGCAGCGGAACTTCGGGCAGCGATACCACGGAGGCACCGTCGTCGATGAGATAGATTTTCTCGCACGCGAGGGCGAGCTCGTAGCCACCACCGGCCGCAGTGCCATTGAGCGCGGCGATGTAGACTTGGCCGGAGTTGTGGGTGGCGTCTTCCATACCGCAACGGGTTTCGTTGGTGAACCGACAGAAGTTAACCTTGAAGCCGTGCTCGGAGCTGGCGAGCATCTTGATATTTGCCCCGGCACAGAACACCTTGGGCTGGGCTGAGGTGACCACAACCGCGCGAACTTCGGGGTGCTCGAAGCGGAGGCGTTCGGTGGCGTCGGCGAGCTCCATATCTACGCCCATGTCGTAGCTATTTTGCTTGAGCACGTAGTCGTCGGGACGCATCCCGTTCTCTTCCTTGATGTCCATGATCAGATTGGCAACACCACCATCGAACTCGAGGCGCCAGTGCTTGTACTGGTTGGGATGCGTTTGGAAGGATTCGATGCGTTGCGGCTTTGCGTGCGTGGCCATGCTGAGCGCTCCCGGCGAGTGATTCGAAAGAGGGCGGTCTAGCCCACCGGGGCGTGTACGTCAATGGACCGAAACCCAAGCTATTCGGGGCGGCTCATGGGGTCGGGCCAGATTTTCGGCTCGATGGAGTCGCACGATGCGTCCGATGGAACCTCGACGAACGCAAAGCGACCGGCCATCCACTGGGATTCGTCGCGGGTCATCAGGTTGAGACAGCGTCCCCGGGTTCCCAAGATTCGTTGTTCGACCCAGATTTTGAACGGCCCCTCGACCACCCGCTCGTTGGTGGGGCGTCCGGTGGCGCTCTGGTCGGCGGCGCTGCCCATGTACAGCGAGCCTCCGCAAAAAGGAGCCTTCACGTTGAAACTAATGCCTGGATGGCCGTCGTTGTCATGGTCAGAATCGTCCCAGCCGCTTTTCCAGTTGGCGCTCCAGTTTCCGTCGCTATCTACGTCCCAATCAAAGGTGTTGGACGGCATGCTGGAGGGGGCTTCGTTGTCTAGGGTGACCTCGGCGCCCATGGTTTTGCTGAAGCTGACGCTGCAGGTGTTTTGGGTGACGGTCCAGCCAATGTCGCCGCTACGGGTGGCGGTGGCGATGACATGGGTGTCAGTCCGGAACTCCACCTTGCCAAGAAGAGGGATCTTTTTGTTGCCAAGGACGGCGAGCGTTCCTGCCCAATGCACCGTTTCGGTGGCAGGCCCATGGGTGGACGCTTCGTCTGTGGAGGACGGCAGGGTACCGTCGGTAGCGTGGGCAGCCCCGGTGAAGAGGGCCAAGATGAGCAGCAAGTGGGCCATGACACTCATCCTCACCCATTGCGCCTCAGTCTTCCACTCCGATAGAGAGAGGTCATGGCGTTCTTGCATCGGCTGAAGGCAGATAGAGCCAACCTGTGGGTGGCTGGGGGCGCCGTCGTGCTTGGGCTTTTCCACAGTGGAAGTGGATTTGTGAACGGAGATGCCGCCGTGTATTGGTTTCAG
>JAACDH010000398.1 GCA_009936995.1 Rhodobacterales bacterium | reverse complement strand
GGTGTCGAACAAAGAGTCCGGAACCACCATCCTGCGCACCGCGTCCGTCACCGGAATCTTACCGCCTCCCTTACACCAGATGTACACGCCAGCAGAACAAGCCCTGGCTGTCATCGGAGACACGGGTCGCCTCATCCGTCTCGACGGCGGCATCTTCCCCGTCTTCGCCGCCATCGACATCGTCGATGACCAAGAGGTGATCGGCCTCGGGTTCTCCCCCGAAGCAGCCACGCGGACGCTCGAGCTCGCCAAAGAGTAGTGGCAGCTACATGATGCAATGAAAATCGTCGAAGCAGCGTAAGCAACACACCGGGAATCCGTTCGGCCGTGAACCCAAGGCGTGCCATGAGGTCCAAGCTCCCATGCTTCGATGGATCAACAAACTCGATCGGCTGTTGTCGTTTAGCAGCCCCTCCTGGATCTGGCTCGGCCAGTGGGGCACCGTCCTGCTCGGCATCCACCTCGCCGCCGACAGACTCGATGACCACTTGCTCGAAGCGCTGCTCCAGGTCCCGTTTGGTTGGCCCTCCCCAGAGTTCCCTCTAGCCGCCGCCACCTGGTTCGCAGTCGCCGTCGAACTGATGGTCGGCGCTTGGGCACTTTGGACAATCGGGATCACGCGCAACGAACCGGCTAAGAACTTCGCGGTATGGCGTGCCCGTCTGTCAGTTCGCTCGGTGGTAGCGCCGCTGTTTTGGGCGCCCGTGGCAGCGGCCGGCAGCTGGGTGGTGGCCATGTCCATCGAAGACGCCACCTCGCAGGTCCTCCTCGAAGCGGCCCAACCCCTCAGCGGGTTGGTGGCGGCGGTGGTTGGCCTGCGACTGGGAGGTTCGGCGTTCGTTCGCATGGTCCGACAAATGCCAGAGCCCAAGAATCGTCTCGAGGGCCTGTGGGCAACACCCTTCGTGCTCCTGGTCGCCGGACTCGCCGCGTTCCACGGCCTGCCGATTCGTGGGATGCTGCCATGAGCGTCATTCGCGATGGAATCCTCGCGCTCGAGCGGTACGGTCAACAGGGTCGTCCCAAGCGGCGAAAATATGCGGGTCGCTTGCGTCGGGGGGCCCTACTCGACGTGTTTTTGGTGGTGATCGTCGTGCTGGCGGTGGTCAGTCGAGCACCGGTCGGCGGCTTGGCCGGCTACGCCATCGAGCGAATCCGTGGACACGAAGCCACCCTGCCCACGCTCACCGCCTACTTCGACTCCGGGGCGGCCAGACCACCCGACCTCTCCGCCGTCGCGCTGGTGGCAGAGGCGCCGTCCATTCCCGACGGCGGCGTCCCCGAACCCTACCGAACCGCTGCCCGAACGGTCCTCAGGTCAGCGCCCAAACCCTTGGCCAAGCGACTCAACACACTCAATCTCCCCGAAGACGACCGCGCCATCGTCGCCCTTGACCAGCTGTACACCGACGACGTCGAAGTGGCCCTTGAGGTGCTCGCCATTGGCACGGACCTACGCAACCGAGCCGTCGCCCGGGCCGCAGCAGCAGGCGACGTCACGCCCTCCCGCTACACTAGCCATCGCCGCTATCTGCCCCTGTCTGCCGTCAAAGATGCCGACGAAGTGGTCACCGCCACTCTCGCCCTCGCCTCGGCCCTCGAACTGCAGATGCCAATACAAAACGCGCGCGTCACCAGCAAGTTCGGTCATCGCATCCACCCCACCTTAAAGACCAAAAAGTTCCATAATGGAGTCGATCTGGCGGCACCCATCGGAACGCCCATCTCCTCTGCCCAGAAAGGCACGGTCTCAGTCGTCGGCGAAGACAAACGTTCGGGTAAGTACGTGGTCATCGAGCACGGAAATGGCCTACGCACCTCGTACTGCCATCTGTCTGAAACCAAGGTTTTGCGTGGTCAACAAGTGAGCCGTGGAGAGCTGGTAGCCCTCTCGGGAAACACCGGCCGTTCCACGGGCCCACATCTGCACTGGACCCTGAAGATCGCCGGCAAGGCCATGGACCCGCTCCGTTTCAAACCGCAGTAGCGCTGCCCGAGGCCACCTTCTCGGTTTGAGCGGGAAAGAGGAGCAGGTGCAACCACAACGAGGCCCAGGCCACCGTCGGCAGCTGGAAGCAGCGCAGCGCCTAGAATTCGGCGGTGAGCATAGCTTCGGTCGGCTTTTCGTGGGAGACCATCGCCAGGGCAGACACCTCTTAGGCGTTCTGCAGCGACGTCTCGACGGCTCACACTGGCTCGGTGGCCAGGGGACGAGACTCGCGCAAGAACCTTTCAATCACCCGCCGCGCTACTTCACCGTGGTGCGAAGGTCAAGTCTGACCGTCTCTAGACGAGGTTTGACGGTGAACTCCTGCACACCAAAGCGGTAGTCGCCGCCCGGCAGCAGGCCTTCGAAGAAGCAGGTCTCGTCCACCACGTTGATCGCAAATCTGACCGCATTGGCCTGGCTAGGATCGAAGGGCATCGCACTGGTCTCAAGCGTCGCTCGCTTACTCTGTTTCTTCACGTCATCGCAGGTGAGAAAGACCTTCCCGTAATACGTATCCATCTCCCACATCCACTCTAAGACGTCCTTCTGTTCCTTGATTTTCGATGCGCGCTCGAGGCGAGCCCTGACGGCTGCGGCATCACCCTTGTCGCGTGCAGCGTGGGCACCGGCCAGCAGAGAGGCGAAGTCGAGGGGCACACCTGTGACCTCCATGGCCAATAATGTACGTTCAACGCCGACCCATGCGTTGCGGGCCGCGAGTTTTTCCAGCTCTTGCGCCAAACGCACGTACTCCGCACGATTGGGCGTCATCTGCGGGCCAACCATGCTTGGTTCGGAGTCATCAGGTTCTTGCGCGTGGGCCACCGCTGAAAACATCAGCAGTGCGGCCAACCCTAAGCGGGTCATCGGTTTTCCTCCGAGGAACGGGAGGTTGGAAGGAGCCCCCACGAATGGGGAAGATGGGCGGTGTAACCCCTCGCGGTGGCCAGCACTGCCCTGCCTGCTCACCATATCACTCCGAGTCGACCCGTGGGGAATCGTCGGGGGGTAGCGCGCCCGACAGTCCGAATCGGAGCTCTCCGGCCGCCCGTAAGGCCCCTTGGTGATAGAGCACCACCAACCCCAATACCATCACCACCGAGACTGGTGCCGTGACATGAGATAGCCCTCGGACCACTCCGAGAATGAACAGCCCGGCTGCAGCGAGTAGCGGACTCCAAGGAGGGCTCCAGCGCATGTGCAGACGTACGTTGTCACCTCGTTGGGTACACAACACTACGCCATGCAATCCCGTCAAAGACTCCCGCGAGTCTGGGTTTG
>JAACDH010000397.1 GCA_009936995.1 Rhodobacterales bacterium | reverse complement strand
TTGGTGGGGGAGCCGTATCCATCGTTGTCAACGTCGGCATGCCAGACCGTGAGAACCACATCGGGGTCGTTGTCGTCGATGAAGCCGCGACGGCAACCACGGCTTGCTACGGGTCGCCCGGTACGGTCAGTAACAACCAGGACTGCGACGACACCCAAGTCACCGTCAATCCGTCTAATGTACTCGAATTCTGCAACGGCTTCGACGACAACTGTAACGGGCTGGTCGACGACGCCGATCCTAACATCTTTGGAGCCCAATATTGGTACCTAGATGACGATGGCGATGGCTATGGCAGCATCGGAAGCGGCGTCACCGCCGCGGCGTTGTGTTTGCCGCCACCGGACTACGGAGACAACCTCGATTGCGACGACGGCGATCTCAACATCAGTCCAGACGGCGTCGAGATCTGTGATGGCGTAGACAACAACTGCGACCTGACCATCGACGAAGGGCTCGCGGATTTCGATTATGACGGTACCTGTGACACGATGGACCCCTGCCCCGCCAGCAACCCCGATGACTCAGATCTGGACGGCCTCTGCCTTTTCGACGAGGAGCAATTGGGCACCGACCCATTAGACCCGGACACCGACGACGACAGCGTACCTGACGGCGACGAGTTCCTGGTGTTCATGACCGATCCACTCAATCCGGATACCGACGGCGACACAGTGCCTGACGGCGCCGAGGTCCTGGTGTTCATGACCGACCCGCTGCTGGACGAACGGGACTGCTTTGTGGACTGGCCCGAGACGGACCTCTCCACCGGGACGGTCAGCGCCCAATCGGTGTACGCCACCGACCTGGACAACGACGGCGACGCCGACGTGCTCTCCGCATCCGCAGGCGACAACCGCATCGCCTGGTACGAGAACCTCGGCGACGGCACCTTCGGCACGATGATGATGATCAACATCGCCACCGACGCGTTGACCACCACCTCGGTGTACGCCACCGACCTGGACAACGACGGGGACGCCGATGTGCTCTTCGCAGCCCAAGGGAACAACCGCATCGCCTGGTACGAGAACCTGGGTGGTGGAAGCTTCGGCCCGATGACCACCATCACCACCAGCGCGCTGGGCGCCAACTCGGTTTACGCCACCGACCTGGACAACGACGGTTACGCCGACGTGCTCTCCACGTCCTATGTGGACCACCGCGTCGCCTGGTACAAGAACAACGGCGACGGCACATTCACCACAATGCCCGACATCACCACCAGCGCGCTCAGCCCCCAATCCGTGTACGCCACCGACCTGAACGGCGATGGGTTCGTCGACGTGGTCTCCGCGTCTCAGAACGACGACCGCATCGCCTGGTACGCGAACGACGGCGTCGGAGGCTTCGGACCGATGAACACCCTCACCACCGGCGCGGACGGCGCTGTCTCGGTCTACGCCACCGACCTGGACGGCGACGGCGATGCCGACGTGCTCTCCGCGTCCTACAACGACGACCGTATCGCCTGGTATGAGAACCTCGGCGGCGGAAGCTTCGGCCCGATGAACACCCTCACCATCAGCGCGGACTTCGCCGTCTCGGTGTACGCCACCGACCTGGACGGCGACGGCGACGCCGATGTGCTCTCCTCATCTACCACCGACGACCGCGTCGCCTGGTACCAGAACGACGGTTCCGGCAACTTTGGCCCAATGCCCGATATCGCCATCAACGCGGGCAACCCCTATTCCGTGTACGCCACTGACCTGGACGGCGACGGCGACGCCGACGTGCTCTCGGCGTCCGCAGGAGGCGACCGCGTCGCCTGGTACGAGAACCGCTGGACGCCCACCGACACAGACCGCGACGGCCTGTTTGATGACGTCGAGGAGTGCATTACCAGCACCGATCCCAACCTTTGGGACACCGACGGCGGCGGCACCTCAGACGGTGACGAGACGCTGATGCTCACCGACCCCAAAGCCACCAGCACCGACGACCTCCTTCCCGCCGATGCCGACGCTGATGGGCTGTCGGATGTGGCCGAGAACTGGTGGTACGGCACCAACCCGCTGGCCGCGGACACCGATGCCGACGGCATTGACGACTACGACGAGGTCCAGGTGAACACCGATCCATTGGAGCCATTGGGTCCGTAGTGCTGGAATCGATCTAGGGACGTGGGAATCTGCCTGGGCATGATTCATGGACCCACCGGGTAGGAGTCTGGCATGCCGATCGCCATCTTCTTGGGGCGACCACCTGCAGATGGCGCGCAACGACTCGATGACCCTGTAAACGACGGGCTCGCGGTCCTGGGAGAGCGCCTACGGCACCAAGGTGTGTCGGAGCCATGACCGAGGCGCGTCCTTCGACCTGATCTTCCACCAGCAGAACTAAGACGTGCTGTCCCTTCTCGCCGCCGGCGGCATCTTCGAGACCACCGATCGGGGTCGGACATGGACCCACCCCTGGTCGGTCGACATCGACCCAAACAACGCCAGCCGGGCCTGAGTAGACTGTTCCGGGACCTCCGGTTCGCAGATCGCGGCGATGCGCGCCATCCGTCACCCGGCCAACCTCATGAGCGTCGACCGTGAGCGCATTACGGACTGCGTTGCAGAGGTCTCAAGTCACCCAAACGACTCGTCCGCTGCTCGAACCGCCACCTACAAGTCTCTTCAAATCTTGCTACAACCCGCCTACGGCCAACGCCGCCGCTCGGCTGGTGCAACGCTCTTTGTCCCAGCCGGTCTCGATACACATGGCCAGCGCCTCGGAGCCATCTCGCTCGGCACTGACCGCCGCAGAAAGCCATTGAACCGCCGCCAGCTGTACCTGCCCATTGGAAGCGCGAACCGCCAGAACAGAAGGTTCCTGCGTATTTAACATCCCCTTGTGCTTCTGAAGCGTTGCCCGGGCGACCAGCGCGTAGGCGTTGAGTCGTTTGACCGCGCCATCGGCATCCGACTCCCATCGATATCCGTTGTCTATTGCGTGACGAGACCACTTCTCGGCTTGGTCCGAAGCGCCCCGTTTGTACAAATACAGCCCGTACAAATAGGCGAGATTGGCGTCGTCTGCGTCTATATTTTCGAGATGCCAGACCACGTGGCTTGACCACACCGTCGTCAGCCCTTTAGCAAAGCTATCGGCGATCAGCAGACGACTAATCGTAGCGCGACCTTCGAGACTGGTCTCGTTTGACCGTGCCTCTTGCAGGCATACGACCGCTTGTTCGGTGAGTTCACCTTTCGTGGCGCCCTCTTGAAGACGATCGATTGGAGGACAGCCTGGTTCGGCGAACGCGAGCATCAGCCATGGCAGAAGAGAAGGCATGTGGCGTCATAACACCGATGCAGCCGTACCTACTCCATGGACAGCGGGAAGCGCGCTAGACCTCGGCACCTTTCTCGAGGTATTCCAGGGTCTTTGGACCGATTCCACGAGTGGCGCGCATCGACTCCCATGACTCGAAAGGGCGCTCCTTGAGAATTTTTCCGAGCGCAGCACCCTTCAGACCACACGCTTCAAGCGCGTCAGTGTCTGCAGTGTTTGCGAATTGAACCACCGCGTCGAGCGCCAATTCGGGCTCTGCCACGACCTCGTGCAGCGGCGGTGCGGGTTCCGAGGGCGCGGGTTCCGAGGGCTCGGGTTCCGAGGGCTCGGGTTCCGAGGGCGCGGGTTCCACATCCGGGGATTCCGGCGGGGTAGACGGCTCCCAGCCTCCAGGGGGCCAGCGCGAGGCGACAGGCTGGTTCCGGCGCCAAGTCCAGAAGACCGCGGCAGCACCAGCGAGAGCGACGAGCACACGAGCGTATACACGAGACATAGTGATTCTCCTGTGGGTTGTACGAAAATCGAGGGACAGGTATTTCGACGGAAACCGAGAAAATCTTGTGGAACGCCGAGGGGGAACCGAGGGTCGGGGAGAACCGAGGGTCAGAGGAACCGAGGGTCAGGTATTTCCACTTTCTAGTTTCCAGTGGCTAAAGTAGAAAGTAGAAATACCTGACCCTCCGGCCTTACCTCCGGCCTCTGACCCTCCGGCCTCCCTCCGGACCCTCCCCTTGGCTATTTCTGCCAGGGAGCCTGAAAACCCTCGCGCACGATGATCGGTAATCGGCCCGGCAACACATCCACTTGATATTGGGTTCCCGCTTGCCACTCTTCGCCGTCGATCTGCGAGGGAATGTCACCTCCTCGCGGCTGAAGCAGCGTAATTCCAAAGGATTTTCCTTGGAAATTCTGCGACAACTTGATTCCGAGGGATTTGAGGTCGGGCTCCCAGTAGCTGACATACTTGTGGTCGGCGACCAGCTTCACCGCCATCTCGCGGCGTCCTTGAAGGGTGGACAGGTCGAGCAGGCCATCGTCGGCCACCGCACCCCGGGCCGGCACCCACTCGCCGCCGTACATGGCCGTGTTGTTGATCAAGACGTCGGTGACTCGGGAAACGCTGACCTCATCGGCACCATCGACCGAAATCAAGGCATCGAAGTGTACGGGTTCCACGTATGAACGCAGGGTCTCGCCCAAAATGGCGCCGGCGTACACCACTTGGTCGCGGTACAGCTCGCGCAGCACCGGGATCTGGCCCACCCTCTTTCGATCTCGGTTGCGTCGGGACAGGATGGAAGGGGCCATGCCAAATCCAATATTGTCGAACCAAAGCTCGGACGATAACGAGTTTCCGTCGGCGCTCATTCGCGACACCCGACCCACGTCCATGGCGATTTTGTGGCCGTGGACCAAGATGTCGAGGTTGTCATGGAGGGCGTCCGGGCTGGAGCCAATGCCAAACGACTTGCCTTGGTCGTTGGCGGTTCCGGCGGGCATCATGCCCATCACCACGGGGTGTGAGGCCGCGAGGATTCCTTTAGCGATCTCGGCGAAGGTGCCGTCGCCCCCTAGGTACACAATCACGTCGAACCGACCGCTGTTGGCCGACTCGGTCACCAGAGGAACGGTGCGCCCATCGGGCAGGGTAGCCCGATAGTCAACCGTCAGGTTTCGGTCCCGCATGGCGTCGAGCACCCGCTGAATGCGTTGCTCGCCCTTGCCAGACTGAGCGGTGGGGCTTCCAACCAGGAGATAGCGCATGTGGTCAGCCTACTACCCACACGTGCCCTATGGAACGGGAATTTGTGTAACGAGTCAGTTACCCCGCGGCAGGGCTTCACCGACCACAGGAGGGTGGGGGTCGAACGATGGCGCCAACACCTCAAATCCCAACCCCTAGACAGCGAGTCCCCATGACCTACCAACCGTCCAAGAGCCCGCTCCTCAAGTATTACCAGACCCTCGGCGGAAACGCCCTAGGCCGTTGGGCCTTCAGCAAGGCCGTGTGTACCGCTGCTCCCTACTCTTGGACCATCCGTCCCACCTTCACACAGCTGGCTCCCGGCCACACCGAGGTCGTTTTCAAGCGCCGCTGGTTGGTGCTAAATCACCTCCAGACCGTTCACGCCATCGCCATGTGCAACGCCGCAGAGCTCGTTGGTGGCGCCTGCCTAGACGTCTCGCTGCACGCCGGTCTGCGGTGGATTCCGGTTGGCATGAATGTGGCCTACTTGAAGATGGCGAAGACCGATCTTCGGGCGGTCTGCAAGGTGGACGATTTCCAATGGACCACACCCCAAGACGTGGTCATGCCGGTCGACCTATTCGATACCAAAGGTCAAAAGGTATTTCACGCCGACATCACTATGCGGCTTTCCCCAAAACGCATGGCAGCATAGCGCCTCCGGAGGCCGGATCGAGAGACGGTGTAGAATCTGCGGGCTACAAGAGCCCAAGCCAACTGAAAGGACGTCGATGACCATCGCCATGAAACACCCCATCGACGTCTCGAAGGGAATCACCGCACCCGTCATCCTCGCGATGATGGCTTACTTCGACAATTGGACGATCGGACCCTGGGTTTACCTGGCTCTTCACGGTAGCTATGGCGTGATGTGGGTGGCCAAGAGCAAGTCTTTTCCGGACCCCAACTGGGAAGTCCAGCTGCCGCTCTGGAAAGCCCTCGGCGTGTTCTTGGGCCTTTGGTTGTACTGGCTGGCGCCCTTTCTGTTGATTCGCAACGGTGAAATTCCACCCAACCCGCTGATCTGCGGAAGCGTGGTCACCATGGTGCTGGGCACGTTCCTGGTCTTTGGTGCCGACGCCCAGAAGTACTTCGTCCTGAAAGCCAAGCGAGGCCTGATCACCGACGGCTTCTTCGCCCGCACCCGCAACCCCAACTACCTCGGTGAGATAATGATCTACGGCGCCTTCGCCGCGCTGTCGATGCACTGGATTCCCTGGGTGGTGTGCGCGCTGTACTGGGCAACCGTTTTTATGCCCAACATGCTCCGAAAGGACCGTTCGATGTCGCGATATCCGGAGTGGAAAGACTACGTGGCGCGAACGGGGCTGCTGTTTCCGCGGTTTTGGTAGATGCCTGATGGAATGTAGGACTGCATAGCCAAAGTCACACCGTTGTTTACCCAGGAATATCCTCGCGCATCATGGCCCCATCTCGGTCTACACTGACGTCAACCCGGGACTTTCGATGCTACCTTTCCTGCTGCTCTCCTCCGCCGCGCTCGCCTGCGGAGGCCTATTTTGCTCTCCTACCGTGGCCCCTATCGACCAAGCCGCCGAGGAGATTTTGTTTGCCCTCGACGAAGAAGCCGGCACCGTGGAGATGCACATCGCCATTCAGTGGGAGGGCAAGTCCGAAGACTTCGCGTGGATCCTGCCGGTCCCCGACGAGCCCGAGCTCTTCTTATCGTCCGCGACGGTGTTTCGAGGGCTCCAGTTGCTGACCAACCCGTCGTTCCAGGCGCTCGGCGACACCCGCGGTCGATGCGGCCCCATCCGACTGGGATGTAGGACAGACCTCGCCTTCGCGGAATCCGGCCGCTCGACGTATCCCTCGGTCAGCGTAGTGGGCGAGGAGCAAGTCGGCCCCTACGAGACCGTCACCCTGAAGGCCGACTCATCAGATGCGTTGATCGGATGGCTGAACGAACACGACTACGATCTGCCGCCTAACCTCGAGCCGCTCCTGGCCCCCTACGTCGCTAGCGACGCCCACTTCGTCGCCATGCGCCTATCGGCCACCGCCGACACCGGTGATATCGAACCCATCGGACTGCGCTTTTCGGGCAGCACAATGTCTGTCCCCATTCAGCTGACGGCGGTAGCTTCTGTCGACGATATGCCAATCCGTATCTACATAATGGCCGACCATCGCGCCGTGCCGGACAGCTACTTGCACGTCGAGATCAACGAGGCCGCCATCGATTGGATCGGAGGCGGTGCCAACTACGCCCAGGTCCTGAGCGCCGCCGTCGACACCGCGGGCGGCCAGGCCTTCGTCACCGAATTTGCCGGCCCAGCGCCCTCAAGCGACAACGTCAACGATCCGCTCTACGACGATCTGGTGGCCAAACATCCGTACCTCACCCGGCTGATCACCACGCTCTCCGCCGACGAGATGACCCTCGACCCCACCTTCGCCATCAACGCCGACCTGCCTGACGTCTCGAACCGGCACCTGGCCACCCTCGAACGCGACTGCCGCGGCGGCGGCGACGACAGCGCGCCGATGACGCTGTTGCTCGACGACGGCCGCATCATCGACCTGGGTCCCAGCAACTACAGAGGTACCGCAACACAGCTCGTCGCCGATCTTCAGGGCACCCCTGCGCTGTTTGTGCACGACCTCGCCGGCCAGACCGATGCGCTCATCGCCGACTTCTCGATCGACGCCCAAGAAGACATCGAAAACCACAACGCCGCCCAGCCCACCGGATGTAGCTGCGCATCAGCCCCGTTCCCTGCCTCGCTGTTTGGCGTGGCATTTTTGGTCCTCGTCGCTGGCCGTCGCCGCAGACGCTAGCCCACCTGGATTAAGCGCGGGCGAGGTTCCCATCATGTGGAACGAACCAGGCGATGATAGCCTTGATTATTCCCTAGTCTGTTCGCTCTGGACACGTCTCGTACTCTCCAAGTGGTCGCACCTTGTAGCCAAACGAGAATGACTCGCCACCTGCGTTGACCTCCAGCTCCACCGCGTCCTCGCCCGGCACAAATCGGAAGCAGTCCCAGGTGCCCCCCTCGGACGCCACGGCCTCCCCGTTGGCCGTTACCCACATGCCTTTGTCGAAGGCCCGAATGTCTAAGGCTCCGTCTTTCACCATTAGATGAATGCCCATCATCGCCTCACAGCCCGTGATCAACACGTCCACGTCGGGCTCCAGCAGGTTGTGCACGTCTACGTGATCCATCGCGTAGATGCTCAGCGGAAGGCGGTCGGAGAGCCGCCCTTTGGCGTCGACCGCTCGGACCATC
>JAACDH010000396.1 GCA_009936995.1 Rhodobacterales bacterium | reverse complement strand
CTTGAGAGAACGGACCTTGGGTGGGGTCTCGCCTTTCAGGGTGAGGTGTTCGGCAATGTGAGCGCGGATAGCCTGTAAAAATCTGGACTTTCCGCAACCGCTCGGACCGTGCAACGCCACCACCTGGCCTAGCGGAAGTGAGAATGCGGCGTCTACAAAGGGCGGGTGATTCAGACCGGTAATCCTAAACACCGCCGACTTCTTGGCCGTCCCCGGCGACAATGACCGACGCCCCGACAGCCAATCCCCCGACGGGGAGTCCTGTTCGAGCAGGCCCTGGGCCGGTCCCTGATACAGCAACCGACCGCCCGCAACCCCTGCACCGGGACCGAAGTCGATGACCTCATCGGACGCCGCGATGATCTGCCGCTGATGGGTGACCACCAACACGGTGTTGCCCTGTTCAACCAACTCTCGCAGGACCTGGACGACCGCCGGGATCTCCTTAGGCCCCAGACCGGCGCCCGGCTCGTCCACCACGTACAGCACGCCAGAGAGCGCAGCCCCAAGCTGTCGGGCCAATCGCAGCCGCTGAAACTCCCCTGTCGACAGCCGATCGCAGCCCCGGCCAAGGTTCACCGCGCCCAGTCCCAGTCGCCGAAGCTGCTGAATGCGACGGCGAAGTCCGGTCAGCACCACCTTGGAGACGGCGTCTGTGGGTACGGTGGCGATCCAGCCCGCCAGCTCGTCAAGGGTCTGGGAGAGCAAATCGCCAATACCCACGCCAGCAAACCGCACCGCCAGCGCCTCTTCCCGAAGCCGAGCCCCGTTGCAGACGCCACACACCTGATCATCGACCCTTCCACTGCCAACGCAGGCGCCGCACTGGCCCAGGGGACTACGGATGGAGAACAGGCGCGGGCTAAGGTCGGGCAGCGCGCGGGCGCAGTTCAGACACCAAGGGCGGTCGACGAAGATCTGCTCGCCGTCTGGCGTGTGGGCGATCACCGCTCCCTGCCCTGCCCGCGCGGTGAGTCGGACCGCATCGTGTAGCCGGTCCTCTCGATCGGCCGAGATCTTCATCCGGTCGACCACCACCCGCACGTCACCGGACACGCTGGCCGCGTTCACCTCGTCCAGCCGGACCACCTCTCCCTGCACCCGAATCCGTGAAAACCCAGCTCGTTGCACCTCATCCAGGACGTCCTGGGGGCTGCCATGGAGAGGCGCCTCGAGGTGGAGCCGGGTACCCTCTGGCAAGGCCAACAACGCCTTCACGATGGCGTCGTGGGCCACCGGACGAATGGCGACATCGCAGGTTGGACAGTGCTGAACGCCCGCGCGCCCCATCAGGACGGCCAGCACCGCGTGGGCCTCACTCCAGGTGCCTACCGTGGTCAGCGGAGAGGGCGCCCGATACCGTTGGTCGAGGGCAATCGTCGGCGGAAGTCCAGTGATCTCATCTACATCCGGACGTCGCAGCCCACGGGTCAGGCCACGACTGTGCAGCGCCAGCACGTCTACAAAGCGTCGCTGAGCCTCGGCGTGCAAGGTGTCAAAGGCCAGAGACGACTTGCCCGAGCCGCTGCGTCCAGTGAACGCGATCAGTGCCTGACGAGGTAGCGTCAGATCGAGGTTGCACAGGTTGTGCTCACGAACGCCGTGGATGTGGATGTCAGGCATGAATACTCCTATCCGGTAGGGCTCAAGAACCCCAAGGCTGCCCAAAAGCGTTAGGCTTCCTCCATGAGCAGCGAAAATGAAAATGGAGGTTTCGCCTTGGGCTGCGGCGCCTGGCTGGGCTTCGGCGTTGGCTTCATGCTGGCCGTAATTCTGGCGGGCATCGCTGGAATGGGCTGGTCACTCCTGTTCATGGGCGAAGCCTCACCCAACGGCGACCCCATGGACCTCTCCGCCCTCGGTCCCGGCTACCAGGGCTTTGTCAGCATCGTTCAGTCTGGTGGGCTGGTCGCGGTCGCCGTGCTGCTCACCACCCTGCTGCCTATCGACCCACACCGCGGCGTTGAACGCGTAACGTCTGTGTTCGCCCTCCAACGCCCCAAGGCGATCTGGCTAGGGGTCGCGCTCCTCGGAGGCGGCCTGGTCGGTTTCCCCGGCGCGCTGTTCGCCGACGCGATGATCTCCCTGCCGATTATGCAGCGGACAGGCCTGGTCGATCTGCTGGACTCCCTCACCAGGTTGATCACTGACACCCAAGCGCCCGGATGGCCGCTGTTCCTGTTCGCCGTCACCGTGTGGGCGCCCATCACCGAAGAGCTCGTCTTTCGCGGATTCCTGTGGCACACCGCCCGGAAAGCCCTCCCCGCTGTGGTCGCGTTGGGCCCCGGCAGTGTGGCATTTGCCCTGATTCACTTAAACCCCATCCACATCATCGGCGTTCTGTGGACCGGCTGTTTCTTCACCGCCCTAAGGTGGGGAAGCGGATCGGTTTGGCCAGGAATGTTGTCCCACTTCGTGAACAATGCGCTCGCCGTCGGCCTAGCGGTGCTCGCCATCGAGCCGGACGCCTCGTTGCCGTGGGCAGTGGGGGGAATCGCAGTCCCTGTCGCACTGTTAATCGTTGCCGCCTGGGCTGAACGCCCAAAGCCAGCTACCGACGAACGGTGAGGACCCCACGAAGCGCTATCGCCTGATCCAAGCCCGCACCCCTGAAGAGGTGGTGGGCCGAGAAGAACACGTCAGTTTTGCCAAAGAACTCGGCGTTCAGCTCCACCAAATCGACCGGGTAGACGCCCTCGCCGCCAACCTCGAACTCGCATCGCTCACCGACGGCGCGGACGCCATATTGGTAGGAGGAAGCGGGAAGTTCTCAGTATACGACGACGCGCCGTGGCTGAAGAACTTCTTCGATATCCTCGGCGCCATCGCCGACGCCGACTTCCCCACATTCGCCAGCTGCTTCGGATTCCAGGGTCTGTGCATGGCCTTTGGTTCGGAGGTGAAGAAGGACATGGACGCCGCCGAGGTAGGCACCTTCGCGATGCACAAGATGCCGGCCGCCAAAGATGATCCGCTCTTCGACCACCTGCCGGACACCTTCTTTGCCCAAGAGGGACACAAAGACCGCGCCCTCACCCTGCCCTCGCAGGCGGTGCACTTGGTGCGCTCCGACCGGTGCCCCTTCCAAGCCATGCGCCTCGGCAAGAACGTCTACGCCACCCAGTTCCACCCAGAGCTGAACGCAACCTCGAACCACCGTCGCTTCAGCCAGTACTTCGAGGAGTACAAATGCGTGTTCGGCGAGTCCGAGGCTCAGCGCATCCTCGACAGCTTCCACGAGAGCCCACACGCCAGTGGGTTGCTGGGGCACTTCGGCAAACGCATCGAGGCGTCGTAGCCGCTACAAAGATCCGGCAACCGCAGCGGCGATGACCAAGACATAGACACCGATGACCGCCACTAAAATCAGCAGGACCAACGCAGCGTAGGCCAGACTGAGCACCGAGAGCGTCATGCCGGTGCGAGCGTAGGCCTCGCTCACGTCGTCCGGTTCTTCAGAGAGCACTTTGCGCGCGTAGTACAGCCCCATCATTGATACGGGCAACGCCAAGAATGTGCTCATGTAGCTGCTGCAGGGCGACACCAAACACAGCGCCACGGCGAGGAGGCCAATCGCGTTGGCCATCTTCGCATCCTTCAGCGGGTCGTCCGGGTCCACGCCTGAATCCGAGGGTTGTGCAACAGGTTCCATGGTTCGTATGTTACGGCATCGGGCATGACCCTCGTGCTCATCGCGCTGTCTACGGTTTGTGCCGGTGTACCCATGTTCAGCTTTCTGGCGCTGATTTGGTGGCTGGACCGGTACGACCGCGAGCCGATGCCCGTCCTTCTGGTCACATTCCTGTGGGGGGCCATCGGCGCAATCGTGGCCGCCATGACCCTCAGTCTGTTCGCTGAAGCAGGTGTAAATCTGGGCCTAGCGGCAGCGTCCATCGCCCTCGCCTCAGACCTTACCGGACTCTCCGGCACCCTGCTTCCCGTGCTGGTGGCCCCGTTGGTGGAAGAGCCCTCAAAGGCCCTCATTCTGCTCGCCATCGTGCGGTCCAAGCACTTTGACAACATGACAGATGGCTTTGTGTACGGCGCGGCCGCAGGTCTGGGTTTCGGCATGACCGAGAACTTCCTGTACTTCACCAGCGTTTCGGGAGATCTAGACACCTGGCTTGGAACCGTGATCATTCGCACGTTCTACAGCGCGGTCATGCACGCGACCGCCACCGCGATCGTCGGCGCGGCCCTAGGCTGGGGACGCTTCCGCGGCGACCTGATCACCCTGTTCAGCGGCGGCGTAGGCCTCCTCATCGCCATCACCATTCACGCCGTCTGGAACGGACTACTGACCGCAGACATGCTGGGCCTCCACGGCTCCTGGGTCCTCGACCTCATCCTGCTCCCCCTTGAGGTGCTGATCACCCTTGTGGTGTTCGAGATCTGCATCCTCGACGAGTCGCACACCATCAAACTCGAGCTCACCGAGGAGGTCG
>JAACDH010000395.1 GCA_009936995.1 Rhodobacterales bacterium | reverse complement strand
GTTACCGTGTTAGACAGGACGCCATTAATACAGTTTGTACCATTATCATTGCGACATTGCTCACCGGTGACCTGGTCGGTATGGGTGCGCACGGCGCCGGGAATGTCGGCAAAGCCGTTGTAGTAGGTGAACGCCAGGTCTTGCATGCCGATGAAGCCGCCCAGGGCGAAGCCAAACTGCATATTCTCGAGGCTGGCCTCGGGCGTGTTGATAATCACATCGCCAATAACCGTTGGATAACCAAGACTTTCGCCCAACGCTGACTCGGAGTGTATCCGCCAGCGCAGCTCGTCCTCGTAGAAGGGTAGCCGAGGGATGGCGGTGAGGGCCAGCGGGCCAGTAGACGGAATCAACGAGGGTTTAAACACCGGAATCAACACGCCAGTGGCGGTCCAATTGCCCATGGCGTAGTCGGCGCGGACCATCATATTGGCCATCTGGTCGCCAAACAGCAGCACGTCTTCGACATCGTTGGGGTTGAAGGTGTTGGTGGGATTGAACTGATCACCAACGCCAAACTGAACAATCTGGTGACCCACCCGCAGATCGAGACCGTTTACGAACAGGTCGCGGGCCTCGAAATACAGCGCCCGGGTCTCGATGCGATGGGGCTCAACCACCTGGCGCTTAGAGAGGTCGTCGAGGGAGCCAAACTCGCCTGGGTAGCCCATCAGCACAAAGTCGAGGTCGACCACACCACGGTAATCACCCGACTTGGCTTTCACGTTGACGTTGAAGGTGTTCTGGTTGCGCAGGATGTCGGGTGGCACGTCCGGTGGCGCGTACCACGGACCGGTGGCGTCTTGGTCCGCGAACAATCGGAACCGTAGATCGCTCTGCACCGAGCCTCCGAAGTTGACGGAGGGCTCGTCCGCGGAAGCGGGCTGCGCCAAAAACACCAGAGTCAACCAGAGCATTTGCCTATTCTCCGCGTTGGAGGTTTCGAGTGGAGAAGGTGTCTTCGTCCACACCAGTGTTCAGCTTCCAGTCCAGACGTTGCAGCTCGGTCCAGGCGCCGTCACGGGTGAGATCTACCATGCGCATCACGGTGGCCAGGCAGACGTCGTCTTGGCAGGTGTAGTCTGACCGGGTCTCGGTCTTGATGTGCGCGTCTTTTTCGTTGAAATACTTGATCTCCACGGGGTGGTAAATCTTGAGGTCGACGGTAACCATCGCGCGACTGTACGGCGCCTCGACGCCGGCCTTGGGCATGAACTCGAGCACCGCCTTGCCATCGGCCTCAGAGATCACTTTGCCGGTGTACACGTCCCCGAATCGCGAAGTCGACATATCGTCATTACTATAGGTAGTTCCCATGAATCCAGCCTTGGTCATGGAGCTAGCGATGCGTCGAACCTTGCCGTATTGCGGAAGATAGATGTACATCTGAGTACGATTGAGCACCAACACCCGGGTACCGCGGAGGTCGGCGGGCGCGCTGAAGGCTGTGAGCGCCTTGGGCCCCGCAACCGTGCTGGTAAACTCCATAATCTTCGGGTCTTTTTTGCCGGGCTCTTGGTTGACCACCTTCCACTGGATAACCTGGTCCTCGGCCCGATTCATGGCTGCGTCCATGTTCTTGAGGATGCTGACCGCGTCCTCGGCATGGGCGACACCCGACCAGAGCAAAGCGGCGATGAGTAGTGAAAAACGTCCCATAGGAACCTCCAGAGTACGTACAGTGTTTGGTGTGCAACCCCTCACCGGAATCAACCTGCCAATCGATCGCCATAATCGGCGCGGCGGGCCAACACGGGGATGGCGGCAAAGGTGGCGACTGCAGCGACCAACATGGCCACCGCGGTGAGTACGCCGACGTTCTGCAGGGGTTTTGCATCGCCGAGGGTGAGAATGAAGAAGCCGGCGGCCACCATGAGGGCGTTGGTCCAGATGGCGGGAGCGGTGTGAAGGACCGCGTGCTTGAGAGCGGCGTCCACGTCGGCGCCTCGCCAGGCGGCCATCAAGTGAACGGCGTAGTCCACGCCGGCTCCAATGATGATGCTGCCCAACATCGAGGTGCCGATATCGAGATGGATGCCCAGCACGCCCATGCCGCCATACACCACAAGCAGGGTGACCGCGGTGGGTGCGGTGGCCAGCAAGCCGGCGGTTGGGGAGCGGAAGAGGACAGTCATGATCACCAGGACCAAGCCCAAGGCCATGCCCAAGCTGGTGGTCTGGTTCGTTTGCACGCTCTTCGAGAGGCCGTTGTACATCACCGGCAGGCCGCTGACCGTCCAAGAGAGCGTGGAGGCGTCGGGGTTGGTGCTGCGAATCAGGGCTGTGGGCGCGTCGAGATCGAGCAGCGCCGCCGCAACGCGGGCCTGGTAGCGCTCGCCTTTCCCGCCCTCGGGCAGCCTGGCGTCCAGCTTGGCGAGGATGGCCTGCCCCCGCTGAGAAGCAAGGGCGCGGGTGTACAAATCTTCGAGGGGAACGCCCGCCGAGAGCACCACATCGTCGACCATCATCGCGAGCTCGTCGGTGGGCTCATCGAGGAAATCGGGTTCGTTGAACAGGGTGGTGAGGGCCTCGGTCCACACGACCTCGTCGAAGTCCGCGCCCAGATCGACGCTCACCTCGGCCACCCGCTTGGCCTGGGCGGGCGTAAGCGCGACAAAACACTCTTCCGAGGTGAGGAACTTGTACAGTTCCCGGCGAATCGGCTCCAGGGGAAGCGGCGGCACCTCGACGTCGATGGCGGCGTCGACGGCGGCGGGGTCTGCTTCGAGGGGCACGCCATACAGCTGCGCCGTGGCCAAGATCTGCAGTACCACCTGACCCCGTTGTTTGTCGCGAACCCGTTCGTCGGAACGCTTGGCGGACACCCAGGTGGTGGGGTGCGCGGCGACCAAAGCCTGGGCACTCGCAAGCACCTCGTCCAGAACGTCGGCCTTGTTGCTGCCGATCTTTACGTGCAACAGGGCGGAGGTGCGCTCGTCGGTGACCAGCTGGCGAACCGAGGCCTTTCCGGCCAAGAACCCGTACAGCAGGCCCACTTGGTTGTTCTGGTCCGGTACCCGGCGGATGCCGTCCATGGCGTGGTTGACGGTGGCCACGACGTCGGCCACGTGGTTCACCGAGGTGACGTGGGGCAGCAGGGAGAGTTCGTCGGCGAGCTGCCGGATCTCGCGAAGAACCTCGGGAGTGCCAACGTCGCCCTGCACCTGGATCTGCAGGAACTGAGAGCCACCAAAATGCCCGTCGAGGAACTTCTGGGCTTGGTCGGGCGGCGAATCCTCGCTGAAGAACGCCGACTGGTCCATGCGGGTGTCTACCTGGCCCACGTAGAAGGCGCCGCCGAAGCTGACCAGGAGAAGGACTAGCCCGACCGGAATCGCGCTCCTGCGGGCCCAGGCGGTGATCTGAACCATACCGAGCTCGACGATGCCCTCGCCCTCTTGCCAACCCTTGAGCGGGTACAGGCGAACGCACGCAGGAACGAAGGTGATCGACAGCACCAAGGTGGTGAAGATGCCCAGCGCCGTGAAGGTGCCGAAGGTGCGCATGGGCGCGATGTCCATGGTCACGAACGAGCCCAGTCCCGCGACCGTGGTGAGCCCCGCCGCGACGACGACGGGTGCGGTCTCGATCATCGTGCGCCTGAGAGCGGCGATTCGAGCCGCTTCATCGGCGTCGGGCCCCGCATTTGCGTAGTACCGCGACAACATGTGGATGCTGTAGGCGCTGCCGACGGCGAATAGGATGACCGGCATGGCCGAGAGCACGATGTTGAACGAGACGTCCAACGTGGCCATCGCCGCCCGGCTAACCAGGATGCCCATCGAAGTGGTGACCAGCGCCAGCATCGAGCCGGCAAAGTCGCGGAAAGACACTAGGATAATCGCCACAATCGCCAGCACCGCCCACGGAGTGAGGCGGGCCATGTCGGCTTGGGTGATGTCGAAGATGTAGGTGCTCACAAAGGGCGCACCGCCCCAATAGATCTTCTTGTTGGGGAACGCCGCCGTCACCAGATCTTGGGTGCGAACCGCGAGCGCACGGGTCTCGGCGTTTGCGCTTGCGAACACGTATAGCAGCACCGCGGTGCCGTCCTTGGAGATCATCGTGCCGACCACATGGTCTCGCGACATCACCTTGGTGCGCAGGGCCGCCATGTCCGCGTCGTTATCAGGTATGGAGTCCACCAACTCGGCGGTGATGATACCGCCCATGGGGTCTTCGGTGAAGTCATCCACGCTGGTCAGCGACAGCACTCGCTCGACACCGCCGGCTTCGCGAATGTCGTTGCTGAGCTGCTTGAGCGAGGTCAGAAATGCGGGTTCAAACACGTCATCGGTCTCGATCCCGACCAGCGCGACGTCCAGGCCGCCGAAGCTGTCATTGATGTTTTGGAAGGTCTCGATATCCGAGTTGCCTTCTGGCAAAAACGCCAGCACATCATCATCTTGAGTGATGTCTCCAGAGAGCACCAGACAGACCGCCCCCAGCAGCAGGGTGCCGACCACAATGACCGCGGCCGCGGTGCGATTAAGAACGAGATCAGCGAGCAAGCGGTACATCTATCTCCCGACCGGGCCACACTACTCCAAGCACACAGCCTGTGCGAGTCCGCCCATTAAAATAGAACATGTTTCACGCTTCACCCACCCCAACCAGAGTAGATCACACCATATAGAAGGTTTCAAAATAAGTATGGTTGGTTTCGCTACACAAATGCGTTGTTGATCAGCTCGCCCAAGCCACCGGCGCCGGGCACGATGTAATCGTGGTCATCTAGTCCACGCTCGCGGTCCCAGTGCTCGCCGGGCATCGTTTCGAGCACATCCGGATCGGACAGACCGCGATCCACGCGCATGGCGAGGATGGTCACTTCGTAGGGAAGCTCGGTGATTTTCTTAAGGTACTCGGGGGTGACGATGAGGTGGCAGACGATGATTTTTGCCGGCGTCCCGTCCAGTCGGCTGGCATACAGGTCGACCACCTCGGCCATGCTGGCCCCGGTCGCAGCCATCGGGTCAGGGATGATAACGGTCGCGCCTTCTACCGAGCCGCCAATCTTCGAGCCCGCGGTCTCAACGCCGGTCACACGTCCGGTTTCGTCGGTGATTCGTTGCATGTAGATGTGGTCGACGCGAATGGCCTTGTCGGGCAGCAGTTCGAGCAGCTGCAGCTGGAAGATGTGGCTGGGAATCATGCCGCCGCGGGCAACGTCGACGATGATCACCTTCTGATCCGGGTCGAGGTACTCCTCGCAGAGCACGGCGCGAGGCTCGCTCTCGGCCATGCGCGTGGGAACCTCAAAGGTCTTGCGCGGCAGGTGGTCGGTGGCTGCCACGAGTATCCGACGGAACGCGGAGTCGAGCAGGCGGTGAAAGATAAGTCCCGCGCTGGCCGGCGACGACAACCGCATCAAACAGGTTCGCGACCAAGGATCGGTCAGGATGTGGACGTTGTCTCCGTACTGGTGTTCAAGCCGACCCATCTGTCCTCCGAGGTGCGAGGTTTATACCATCGCTGTGCGATTTAGGGACGCTCCATCGAAGTAAAGTCTTCGGCGCCTCGACCAGCTTCGATCGCCTGGTCCATGGCCGTGGCGATGGCGGGCAGCAGCGTAAGTTTTGCGCCGGTAGCCGTCATCAATCCGACGTCTTTGCGAGCCATGGTCAGTTCGAAGCCGACGGGAGCAGTGCCCGAGTTCAGAATCCGTTGTCCCATGCCCGCCGGCCCCACCGCGAAAGACTCGAAGAGCGACACGATTTCACTGGCCTCGACGCCGGTCTTTGCACCCATTCGAAACAGGTCGCCCATACCGGTATTGAGCACGAAGAGCATGGCGTTTCCAATCAGCTTTACGCCCGCCGCTTTCGCCGGCTGAGCGCCGGAGTACATCAGCTTACCCGTCATTGTCTCGAGGGCCGGACGCATCTGCTCGATGTCGTCTTCTGAACCGGAGATCAGCATCAAACCCGTCGCCTCGCGTGCGCTGCTGGGACTCATAAACACCGGCGCGTGGAAGTAGCGCACCCCGCGCGACCACAATTGCTCGGACCGGGCGACCACCTTCTCGGGCAAGTTGGTGCTGTGATCGAGGATAGGGCCGTCGATCGCGTCGCCCATGGCCGCGATGACCGCGTCGACGGCAGCGTCTGCTGCAAGGATAAGATGCACCCGATCGGCGCCCCGGACCGCGTCGGCCGGCGTCTCGGCATGTATGGCACCCAAAACGACCAGCGGCCCACACTTAGACGCGGTTCGATTCCAGACCCGGACCGTATGCCCCTTCTCAAGTAGATTCGAAGCAAAACCCGCTCCCAACAAGCCTATACCCAGTACTGCGACGGTCGCCATAGTCACCTCCATGCACCAACTAACACAGAATCCCGACCGAAACGTATCGTCACATCACAGTCCCAAGGCACTAAATTAGAGTCTGATGATAATTGAATGATTCGTCCGGATTCTGTAAAAACAAACCCTGGTCGTGATAGCCTTCTAGAATCTCAGAGGTAAGATTCTTGGTACTTCATCGCATCGCTATTGTAAGTGTCGCCGCAGCTCTGGTCGCAGAGTCAGCCGTGGCGCACTCAGTTCATCAGCAAGAAACCAACATTTTCTTCTCAGACGACACCGAGGACATGTTGGTCGACCGCGCCACTGGCGTGCTCCCAGGCGGACCTGGCGTCCAAGACGGCGATATCCTCCACGTCATTTTTCAGTCCCGCCCCATCTCCAACGGCGCCACAAAAGGTGCGGGGGCGTACACCGCAGTCGCCATTCCCTCCGGTGTAGAAGTTGTCGATGCGGCGATTGTCCAAGAAGTTGGCGATCTCTGGAGCCCAGTATCCCCTCGTCGCGCCGGATTAATGTCCGATGGGTGGGGTACACGCGGCCAACACGGCAACGACGAAGGATCGCTGGCCAGCTTGTACGGCGACACCGGCATCTTCTACTCTACCGATGTCCGCACCAACTACATCCCCGGCGGACTGGTCGTCGATCCCACCGGTGCAAGCGGCCTTGTCGGCTTGCTAAACCTGCCGGACGCCCGGGTATACCCCCAGTGGGACTACGACATGACCGTCGAGTACGGCGAAGGCACCGGCCTCATCCCCGATCAAGACGGAAAGGGTCACACCCCCTACGGCTACGGCTCTCCAGTCGCTGGCCCCGACTCATTTTACCAAAATGACTACCGATTCGATGGCAATAATCCCTATCCAAACGGCGATATCAACGCGGTCGGTCCCTGGCAGCGCGTCGCGTACAGCGGCTCTCAGATCGGCTCAGGTGTGCCGGCTACCAGCGAAGGCGCACTGGCTCAACGGGGCATTCCCACCGCCAACGGATGGACTCTAAGCGCTTTTAACCCACTTCCCAGCGACACAAACGTCGTCCGTTTCGCGATGGGCGAGCGCATCTTGGGCCTCACCGAGACCGTCCGGGTCTCGATCCGGGTCACCGACACCAGCCAGTTCGACGCCGACGGCTGCTTCGAGATTCAGGGCTATGTGTTGGGCGGCGACGCGGCGGGCGACCAAGACGGCAAGGACCACGTCTGGCGCTACTCAGTGCAGGGCAACGCCATCATGAACAGCTGCCTCCAGCTGAACAAGCAGTCCGACGTCACCACAGCACTGGCCAACAACCCCATCCAGTACACCATTCACTACGCCAACTTGTCCGAATCGGTCATGACCGATACCGTCATTCACGACCTCATTGACACCGCCAACGTCACATTCATCGACGCCGTGCCCGCGCCCACCACCTCGTCCAGCCCCGACTACTACTGGGACTTGGGCGACCTCCCGGTGGGCCAGCAGGGCGACATCCTTGTGAACGTAGACGTGGACGGCCACCCGTCGGACGAGTTCACCACCAACCGCGCCGACATGAGCTGCCTGCTCTGCGACACGGTCTACGCCCAAGAGACCGTGCTGGTCGAGGCCTACTCATCCATCCTCGCTGACAAGACCGCCACGCCCAACGCCGTGAGCGCCGGCGACATCGTCACCTACACCATCATCCTCGACAACGTGGGCTCAGGCGACACAGACGGAGGAGCGATCAAGATCGAAGAAGCGCTTCCCGCTGCATTTACCTACGTCAACGGCACCACCAACTGGGAAGCCGGCCCAAGTTGTCCGTTCCTGAGCACCTCAGACCCTGGCGGCGGCCCCGACTGGGATGAGAATTTCACCCTGTGCGCGGGCGACACCCTCACCCTCACCTTCGACGCCCTGGTCGACGCCGGAAATGCGCCAGGAATCTACTACAACAGCTTCTACTACGAGTCCAAAGATGACGCCTCGGGTCGCAATACCAAGGCTGATTTGGTAGATCTTGCGCCTGTTACCGTCGATCTTCCCGCCCTCAACGACACCACACTCATCGTCAACGACACCAACGGAGGAGACGTCGAGCCCGGCGATACCCTCTGCTACGACCTGGACATTCACAACATCGTCGGCCTCCCCGACGCCACGGATGTCACCACAATCATCCCCATCTCGGCCGACACCACCCTCGACAACCTGGGCCTGATCGCCGACGGCGGAACCGTCACTTACTCGTCCACCGGCGCGGCTGGACCGTTCACCTATGTTCCACTGCCCGGCCTCGATCCGGCCGTAACTCATGTTCAGATCACCTGGCCCACCCTCGCCGGCGGTGACTCGTTCATGCCAATGTGGTGCGTCGACCTCGATCCGCTGATGGAGAACGGCAACATCGTCGAGGTACAGGCCGAAGTCTCCTCAAACGAAACAAGCACCGACGTGTTTCTAAGCGCCGACCCCACTACCCTCGCCGATAACGACTCCACGTCGGTCACGGTGGTGGCTAGCGTCGACTTCTCTACCACCTACAAAGAAGCCGACATCGCCTCAGCCGCACCGGGCGACACCATCCTCTACACGGTCCACGTGGCCGAGAGTGGTAACGACATCGAGGGCACTTTCAACGTGGTCATCACCGATGTCGTCGACACCACAAACCTCACAAATATTGTCATTGGCACCTTGCCCCCTGGGGTGAGCGCCAGCTTTGTCGACCCCGTACTCACGTGGACCATCGCCTACATGGCCCCCGGTGACACCCTCGATCTCAGCTTCACCGCCGACGTTGCCCTGACGGTTCCGCTGGGCACAGTCATCGGCAACGACGCCACGGTCACCTCCGACAAGACGCCCATCGGCACCCAGACGGGCATGGTCGACGTCGTCGTCGATCTCGCCGACTCTGATGGAGACGGTCTAAGCGATGATGACGAGCTTCTTGTTTATGGTACCAACCCCTTCGACGACGACACCGACGACGACGGTCTGCTCGACGGCACCGAAGTCAACAGCACCGCCACCGACCCGCTGAACGACGACACCGACGCCGACGGAATCCAAGATGGCACCGAGGTCGGCCTCACCGAACCCGAGGGCGACAACACCGACCCGCTGAACTTCCAACCCGATGCCGACGGACTCAGCAGCACCAACCCCAACAGCAATAACAGCGACGGCGACTGTCTCCTCGACGGTGCCGAAGACCTCAACGCCGATGGCCTGTACGACCCTCTGGCAGGCGAAACCGACGCCTCACAGCTGGACAGCGACGGCGACGGTGCCGACGACTGCGCCGACGCTTGCCCCAACTTCGACGACAGCATTGACGGCGACAGCGATAGCGTGCCCGATGCCTGCGACATCTGCCCCCTCGACAACCCCGACGACACCGATGCTGACGGCGTTTGTGACTCCGACGACCCCTGTCCCCTCGACAACCCCGACGACACCGATGCTGACGGCGTTTGCGATTCCGACGATCTGTGCTCGGGCTTCGACGACACGCTAGACGCCGACGCCGACGCCGTACCCGACGGCTGTGATCTGTGCGTCGGCGACGACGCGACCGGTGACTCCGACTCTGACGGCGTCTGCGACGACTCCGACCCCTGCCCGGCCGACAACCCCGATGACACCGACCTAGACGGCGTCTGCGACTC
>JAACDH010000394.1 GCA_009936995.1 Rhodobacterales bacterium | reverse complement strand
TCCTGCTGTGTTCTGATGGCCTCTCGGGGCTCGTCGAAGACGAAGAGATGCAGCACCACATGACCATCAGCGAACCGCAAGTGGCGGGTCGGGTCCTCACCGAGCTGGCGTGCGAGCGTGGTGGCGACGACAACATTACGACCATCATCGCTTTGGTCGAAGATCCTGACTGAGCCTCGGGCCCTACCGCTCGACAAAATTCTGGGAGCCCTGCTTGTCTGCGCGCTGGGTGCGTTGAGCTGGAGCGTCCCGCGAAGTCTCACGTACGACGATTTGGTCGATGAAAATCTCGAGCTCAAAGCTCGACTGCGTCAGCTCGATGGCGACCTGAGCGAGGTCGAACGGATCTTGCTGCGACTGCGATTGTACGATGCTCAGTTACAGTCATTATCAGCTCCCCAAGGAGACCACGGCCCGCTCACCGAAGAACAGATGGCCAACCAGAGCCTGCCCAGGCCACAGAGTGATGGCGCACCCATGGAGCCCATTTTTGATGAAGACTGGGACGCGGTGAGGGGAGAGACAGGGCTACGCCCCGCAGAAGCATGGGCCGATGCCGTGCAGTCACGGGCGGCCAGCTTTCTGTCGTTGTTCGAACAAACCGAGCCTAATCTCAGCCGTCTCGTGGCCGACCTCGAAGAACTTCGCGCCCTCGAAGCGGCCCTGCCCGCCGAGTGGCCAGCGACGGGTACGCTCACCAGCGGGTTTGGTTGGCGCAGAAATCCCATGGGCGGCGGTTGGAAATTTCACAGTGGTTTAGACATTTCGAATCGTCGCGGCACGCCCATCTATGCGCCAGCGCCCGGAAAGGTAATTCGCGCCTATTACAACAGCGGATACGGCCGAATGGTCGAGCTCGATCATGGATTTGGAATCACAACAGTGTATGCCCATTGCAACTTCCTCCGCGTGAAGGAAGGGCAGTTAGTTCAAGCCGGTGATTTACTAGGTGCAATAGGTACTACAGGTCGAAGTACGGGCCCTCATTTACACTTCGAGGTCCGGCTCGATGGGCACGCCGTAGACCCCCTGGATTACCTGTCCCGTTGAACGCCCCTTGGCGGTAAAGCTACAAGTGCTTAGGTATTGGCGCCCAAGCCGCGTTATGAGGCACTTCACGCCACCTCGCTGTCACGCTACCCGCTAGCGACCGGCCTCAAACCTGCTCTTCCATCGGTTGACTCATGTTCGAAACATTCACCAAGCTCGCGAAAACCATCTTTGGCGACGCCAACGAGCGCGAGCTCAAGAAACTTCAGCCCCTCGTCGACAAGGTGAACGCCCTCGAAGCCGAGTACGAGAAGCTGTCGGACGAGCAGATTGGTCAGAAGACACAAGAGTTCCGAGAGCGCTTGAAGAAGGACGAGACCCTCGACGACATCCTACCGGAGGCCTTCGCCAGCGTCCGTGAAGCCGCCAAGCGAACGTTGGGAATGCGTCACTACGATTGTCAGCTCATCGGAGGCATCGTACTTCACCAAGGCAAGATCGCCGAGATGAAGACTGGCGAGGGCAAGACGCTCGTGGGAACGCTTCCCACCTACCTCAACGCCATCGAGGGCAAGGGCGCCCACTTGGTCACGGTCAACGATTACCTGGCGAAGCGCGACGCCGAGTGGATGGAGCCCGTCTACAAATTCCTCGGTCTCACCGTCGGCACCATTTTGTCGGGTGAGCGGAACGACGAGCTCAAGCGCGCTGCCTACGGGGCCGACGTCACCTACGGTACGAACAACGAGTTCGGTTTCGACTACCTGCGCGACAACATGAAGTTCGACAGCGCTCAAATGGTACAGCGTCCTCACAACTTCGCCATTATCGATGAAGTCGATTCCATCCTCATCGACGAGGCCCGTACGCCGCTCATCATCAGCGGTCCCATGGACGCCAACATCGCGCTGTACGGCATCATCGACGCCATCATCCCCTTGCTACAGAACGACGTTGACTTCATCGTCGACGAGAAGGGTAAGTCGGCCTCCCTCACCGACGAGGGCATCTCTAAGGTCGAGTCCAAGCTTGGTATCGATAACCTTTACGATCCACACAACATGGAGGTCCTCCACCACCTTAGCCAGCTCCTGAAGGCGCACTACACCTTCAAGCGGGATCGGGACTACGTGGTCCGCGAGGGTGAAGTGGTCATCGTCGATGAGTTCACCGGTCGCCTGATGGCCGGTCGTCGCTGGTCCGATGGACTGCACCAGGCCGTTGAGGCCAAAGAGAAGGTTCGGGTTCAGAAAGAGTCCCAGGTGTACGCAACCATCACCTTCCAGAACTTGTTCCGGATGTACGATAAGCTGGCGGGAATGACGGGTACCGCCGACACCGAGGCCGCTGAGTTCGCCGATATTTACGACCTCGAGACCATGATCATCCCCACCAACATGCCCATCGCTCGACTAGACGAGGAAGACGTCATCTACAAGACGCAGATGGAGAAGTTCCGGGCGGTCGTGGCCGATATCAAGATCCGCCACGCCAACGGCCAGCCGGTTTTGGTCGGTACCACCTCGGTCGAGCGTTCCGAGATTGTGCACAAGCTGCTCGAGCGCGCCGGTATTCCCCACGAAGTACTCAACGCCAAGAACCATAGCCGTGAGGCGTTAATTGTGGCCCAGGCCGGTCGCTTGGGATCGGTCACCATCTCCACCAATATGGCTGGCCGCGGTACCGACATTAAGTTGGGTGGTAACCCCGAGCATATGGCCGAGGCCGAGATTAGTCCGCTGGTCGATCCCGAAGGATTCGCAGCACTTCACGCCAGGTACATCGTTCAATGTGCGGCCGAGGAGAAAGATGTGCTCGCCGCAGGCGGCCTCTGTATCATCGGTACCGAACGTCACGAATCCCGTCGTGTCGACAACCAGCTACGGGGTCGCGCTGGACGTCAGGGCGATGCTGGAGGCAGTCGCTTCTACCTGTCGCTCGAAGACGATCTGATGCGCATCTTCGGCTCCGACAAGATCACGGTCTGGATGGAGCGCATGGGCCTCGAGGACGACGAGCCCATCGAGCACCGCTGGATCAGCAGCGCGGTTCAGAACGCCCAAATCAAGGTCGAAGGGCATCACTTCAACTCTCGCAAGAACCTGCTCGAGTACGACGACGTGATGAACTACCAGCGCAAGGGTGTGTACGCGATTCGTCGTCGCGCCCTCAACGCCGAGGGCATCGTGGAGATGCTGGAGGCTGCGGTCGAGAACGTCGTCAAAGACATCGTCGACGACTACATGTCCGACGGCGTGCATCCCGAGCACTGGAATCTCGAGGGCGTCCGGGCCAACCTCAAGCGGGTGTTCGATGTGGAGTGGCCCGAGGACGACGAAGCGCTGCGCGACCACTCTTTGGTGGCGCTGCAACGCCGAATGCTGGCAGATGGCATGGGGCAAATCACCGCGGTTAAGGACAACGTCGGCGAAGAGACCTTCATCGAGTTCGGTCGTATGCTGGTGCTTCAGTTCACCGATAGTCTCTGGAAGGACCACCTGCTTGCGCTAGATCGTCTGCGTCAGGGCGTCGGACTTCGCGGTTATGGACAGCGTAATCCGCTGCTCGAGTACAAGCGTGAGGCCTTCCACATGTACCAAATGATGAGCGCCATGCGCGACGAGCAGGTGTTGCGTCGCTTGCTTGCGGTCGACAAAGCCCAAGTCGAGGCAGCCAAGCCGAAGCCCCGTCCAACCGCTCTAGCAGCCAATGGGCTCTCCGCGGCTCCCAAGACGCTCGCACAAGTGCTGGGTGGCGGAATGCCTGCCGTTACGGCTGCGGCCGCGGCCGAAGAGCCGCCGTCCCGTCCATTGGCTCGTCCTCCTAAGGGTGACGAAACCCGCGTGTTTGCAGAGCAATATGGCGTCAAGCGCAACGACCCGTGCCCCTGTGGCAGCGAGATGAAATTCAAGAAGTGTTGCTACAAGGCAGAGGTCGTTCCGCCCGTGTAGTCGACGGACGAGCAGGGGGGGTGTAGAACCC
>JAACDH010000393.1 GCA_009936995.1 Rhodobacterales bacterium | reverse complement strand
TTGTGCGACGACGTGACGTAGACGTGCCTGTTTCGACGGTTAAGCGCAGCTTTCAGGTGATGTCGCGAAGCTTCGTTGCGCTCGACGACCAGAATAGTCTCACGCGCTGTGGTTTCTACGACGGCACCACTGGACTCTTGATAACCCATTCCGGCGGTCTCCCAGACCGTCACTCTCACACGTTGGGTAATTCAGATCCACTGTTTATCCCCAGCTATTCCACAACCCACCGCAAGGCCTCAATCGCCCAACCCTGACGGTCGTACGTGAGCACCGCAAGGCCGGTGTTTGGGAGCCGGAAATCGCGCCAAGAGGACAGCGGCGATCCAGCAATTGCGCAAAGGGCGGTGGCGATCACCATCTGATGGCTAACGAGCATCGCCACTTCACCGTCACAATGTCCGGCGCGAATTTCGTCGAGCGACCCAAGCCCGCGCTGCTGACAATCGCCCAAGTTCTCGCCTCCTGGAGGCGTCACCGACCCGGGGTCGACTGCCCAACCTTGGAAGAAATCGGGGTACCGCTCCATGGCCTCGACCACCTTCATTCCTTCGAGATCGCCTTGATGCAGTTCTTGGAGGCCGGGCATCAGGACGGGGCTAGGATGAAGCGCTAATGCAGTTTGATAGGCTCGTTTAAGCGGGGAGCTGTACACAGCGGCGACCTCGACTTTAAGGCGCTGAGACAAGGATTTCGCTTGGGCATGGCCGACGTCGTCCAGGGCGATGTCGGTGACGCCCAAGAACCGGCGCTCCAGATTCCACTGGGTCTGACCGTGTCGAACCAAAATGAGCGAGAAGGCGCCACGGTCTCGCGCCGCCGCCCAAGGAAGTTCAGCAGATATTTTCATCAGACTCTTTTAACGCCAAGTTCTGCGCCAGCGGTCTAAGTTCTCCAGGTAATTGGCGCGACTAGCCAGCGCAGCCACCACTAGAGGTACGGATGTCTTCCAATCAGCCGAGTTCCACCGACGCCCCCCCTTCGCCATGGCGTCTCGACACTCAAGCCAATAACGATACCAGCGGCGATGCCGATGATGCCCGGAGGAAAAAGGCCGATCTAGCCAGTCAACTGGTCGCACAGGCCAAGAAGAAGCAGGCCAGAGCCAAGAAGGCCGCCCTCGCCGCTCAGCTCGTCGACGAGGCAAAGAAAAAGCACGCCGCCGAGGCGAAGAAAAAGCACGCCGCCGCACCAAAGAAGGCCGCGCCAAAGAAGGCCGCGTCAAAGAAGGCCGCGCCAAAGAAGGCCGCGCCAAAGAAGGCCGCGCCAAAGAAATCCCTCGCCGACCGCACGCGTCGAAACGTGACCATGAGCGCCAAGGATGCCCTTGCCGCAGCGCTGGCCGCCGAAGCGGTAAAAGAGACCAAGGAGGCCTCGCCCAAGAGGTCTAAGGCCAAAAGAAAGCCGGCTCCGGCTCCCGTGGCCGCCGCGCCTGTCGTCGCCGATCCCACCGCGATCATCACAAAGGCCCTGCCCAAGGCCACGCTGCAGGGCGACCTCCTTCCCGTCCACAATCTCGCCCTGTTTCCTGCCCCTTGGAAAGCCAACCGCTCCCGCGCGCTACACACCAACGACATCCAGAGCATCGTCACCGCCAACGTGCTCATTGAAGCCGTGGGTCGGGTCCACCTGGTTGCGGCGAAAGTTAGCCATGAAGGCCATGACTGGGCCGTTTGGGTAGACACCGCGAGCGGCACGCTCATCGCCGCGGCGACACCCGCCGATATCTACCTCACCGGCCTGTAGTCAGACCTCATCGATGGGCAGTATCCGGCGCAGGTCGGCTGCGGTCATTCGATATTGGTCGTTGCAGAAGTGGCAGGTCACCTCGGCCCCATCGTCTTCATCGATGAGGGTCTGCAGCGTCTCGGGGCCCAACGATACGAGCGTATCGAGCACCTTCTCGCGATTGCAATGACACAGCCAGCGGACCGCGTGATCGGCCATGACCTGAATCTCTTCGCCAAAGATCTCGCCGGCCTCGAGCGCGTCGAACATCTCTTCAGCGCTCTGGTCACGTAGCACTTCGAGCACAGCGACCGCCCGAGACTCGTCTTCAATCGCGGTTTCTGCGTGCCCAGGTAGCTTCTCGACCATCACACCCACAGCCCGTGAGACCACGTCACCGTCGAGCTCCGCCCGAATGCGAAGGACCACATCCAGGGCCGCTGACGTGCCCAAGTGATTTAGGAAAGCAGCCTCGAAGCTGCCGTGATCGATCTCGGTAACGCCCCGATACATTTCCTTGATCGCCGACGACTTAATCACCATCATCAAGCCCGTGAGTTGCCCCTCTTTAGCCGGCGCGATCGACGCTGGCTGAGCGCGACCGCGGACGTTTCCGTTGGCGTCTACTTCGGAGAATACAGACACCTTTGGCGCGGATCCTTGAAGCTGAACGGTTATTCGCTCATCGCCTTTGATGTGCGCCGACAGCAGAACGGAGGCCACCACCGTCTCGGCCGCTAGCTTCGCTGACAGACCGACGAGGCCGTGACGACTCTGAAGCTCTGTGGCCGCTTCCAGTGCATCTACCGCTAGAATTCGAACATTCCCGCCAGCGGCAGTCGCCCGCAAGAAGCGCGATCCGTCCTTGCTCTGTGCCATCTTTACTCTCCTGTGAGCGCGACCGTCCTCATACCACCTTCCCAGCGTAGGCGCTGTTCGGTTAGGCGGCGTTTCATGCAGATCTCAATCATCATCCCCGTGCTCAATGAAGCAGAGAACCTGCCCCACGTCCTCGGTGCGATTCCGAAAGGGGTTCAGGTCGTGGTCGCAGACAATGGCAGCACTGACGACAGCGCCCAGCTCGCCGCAGAGCTGGGAGCGACCGTCGTCCACGCCGCTGTCCGGGGCTATGGCAGCGCAGTCCTGGCAGGTATTCGAGCCCTCGAAGCCAATCCGCCGGGTGTGGTGGTCATCCTCGATGCCGATGGCGCCGACCCGCCGCAGCTGATGTCCCGGCTCACCGATCCCATCATCGCCAACCAAGCCGACTTCGTGCTCTCCGAGCGTACGCGCACCAGTACGCCCGGCGCACTGAACACCACGCAGCGATTTGGCAACGCCTTTGCCGTGTTTCTAATGGCACGCGCAACGGGACATAGCTACCGAGACATGGCTCCCTTCCGGGCGATTCGCTGGTCCAGTTTGGTGGAGATGCAGATGGAAGACCCCACCTGGGGCTGGAACGTAGAAATGCAGATGAAAGCCGTGCGTCTGCAGCTTAGAATCCTTGAGATTCCCCTTCCCTACCGCCCTCGCCGCCATGGCCAGAGCAAAATCAGCGGCACCCTCCTCGGGGTCGTTCGCGCCGGCACTCGCATCCTGTGGGCCGTCCGCCACTACAACCGCACCTAAACACCGCCAAACGCACTCCCCCGGAGCCCTCATGCCCCACGTGCCCAATCCCTCCGCAGACCTACGCACCGTCCACATCATGGGCGTCGCTGGAACCGCTATGGCCGCCCTCGCCGGCATGCTCAAGGACGCCGGTTACACCGTCAGCGGCTCCGACCGGGCGGTGTATCCGCCTATGTCCACCTACCTCGAACGACTCGGAATCGAC
>JAACDH010000392.1 GCA_009936995.1 Rhodobacterales bacterium | reverse complement strand
TGTCCCGGTCGCTGCTGTACAACAATCCCCATGGCGCGTCTCCCGTGAGCAGGATGCCCCGGTCTGACTCCGAGGCATAGCCCGTGGTTTCGTGGTCGGGAACCTCCTCATCGAAGACCACCTCTGACGCATGGCCATAGGCATAGCGCGTGAATCCGTTGTCCCCATAGCCATCTGCAGCCATTTGGAACAGCGCGAGACGGTCGTAGCTTACATCTGCGATAAAGTTGTATTCAAGGTGGTAATAGACACGAATCAAGTCATCTGTCCGGCCCAGCTGGGTCGCGATCCGGGCCTCGATCTTGCCATCAGCGGATGCCCCCACATAGGCCACATTCGTCAGGTTGGGCCCCGTATAGGCATAGTGCGTGCGAAGACGTCCCAAGCGCTGATCCGCACCGTCGGAGTCGATATAGGTCAGGAAGTCTGCCCCTCCGACATTTCCCGTCCAACGCCACTCCCCATCTGCATCCACCAGAAAGGGTCGCACGTCGTCCACCATGGCACGCCCGAGCGTCAGATCGGGGTCGTAGGTGATGGACTCTCCAAAGGCACCGAGAGACGACTCGTCCCATTGCTGGTTCTCGCCCCAGCCGACCAGGCTCAGCTGCGCATGCGCTGCCGCATAAGCCTCTCCCCACTTCGAGTGGGCAAAGGTCAGCTCGTATTCGTGGAGGCCTGCCGGCAGCTGAAGCGCGCTGTACAGGTGATACCAAAACGGCGTCTCGTGCCAGTTCTTGGAGATCTGAATGGGCGCACCAATGGGCTCGAGGTTCACATCCCGAAACAGCGGGCTCCCTCCGACGATATAGAACGCCGCGTTGTTTCCGCCCTCGAAGGCAAGCGGCACAGACACGGGGTTCGGGGTCAGGTTGTCCACCAGCAGCCGGTGACGATTGTACCAGGTATGATGCGATGGATCATTCCAATCGGCCCAAGCGGGCGCGCCCACCTCGGTCAGGTCGTGCAGCGAAACCAAGAAGAGTCCACGCTCTGGGTCCCAGACGGCATCCGTCAGAACCTGGCCCCCACTCCCGTCCCGTTCGAGCTGGGCGGACTGAACCCTGACCGTCTCCTCGGGATGTACCCAGAGCGGAAGCTGCGCGTCGGTGGCTGCCCCAGCAGGAATCGCGATTACAGACAACGAGACCGGCTCGTCGGCGGCCACCGAGGCATAGGATGCCTCGAACAACAGCCCCCCACTGGGCAACCGGGTGAGCGTCGCGCTGGCTCCGTCCCCTTGGGGAATCACAAAGGACCACCCCAGGCCGGCCGCGTCCCGAACCGAGACCGCCCGGGTGCCGTCCAGCCAATCGGTTTGGTCAAATCGGGAGACCGCATCCCCAGTGATCTCGATGCGAAGAGTCAAAGGGCCCTCTTCACTACTCGCAGCGCGATGGGTGAGCACAAAATGACGGGTCATGGCGGCCAGTTGTACACTTCCAGACAGCCGCTCGTCCCCGGCATAGGTCACCTCTGGAATCTCCACCCGCTGCATGAACCGGCCCATGTCGACCACTTGGGACGGGTTAGCCGCATCCGCGTCAATTCCGAAGAAGCCTGTCGCCACCTGCTCGGGCCCGTCTAACACCACGGAATAGCGCACCGACGCGGTCGGGAGGCTCGCAACCACCTCGCTGTCCTGAGCCATCGCGACTTCGGGAGACACCTCATCCTCCAGCTCTCCAAAGGCGCTCAGGTTGCCGTCAGCCACGTCCAACACCACGCCGTAAAAACCGGTCTGCACATGGCGTACGGTCTCACGGCTCCCCGCCTCATTCCGATAGTTGGTTGGCCAGTAGAGGGCTCCGTAGTCCCGCACTCCAAGCAGAGACGCAACCCCCTCGACCTGTGGCGTCGTCTCTCCGGACGTGACCGTCTGAACGGTCTCCTCGGTGGTGGAGATCTCCGAGTCCTTTAAAGGAGAACGCTCTGTGGGAGCGCACCCCGCGATCACCCAAAAGCTCATAGAACCGAAGTACACGCAATGGGCAAGGCACTTCGTGCCCCATTTGGTAACCGAGCGGTTGAGTCGCATTTGAATTTCTCCTGCTCCAGCATACCATTCTTTAGGCATATCCTAGAAGCGCTAGCAGGGCGGAAGCGCCGGCAATCACCTACCCAGGGCTCGCTGAGCGGACCAAGCGGAACCGAGCGGGCATGGCGCCGTGAATCAAGGAATGGCTGCCGCGACACCCCTAGACAGCGCGTTCATTGAAAACGGCTTCTGTAAGAAGCCCACTACCGACCCGGCGTCCACGCCAGTGGGTATGGAAAACTCGCCATTTCCCGATGAGATCAGCACGCGCACCTGCGGGTCAAACCTACAGAGCTCCCGGAGCGTGTCCGCACCGCTCAGACCGGGCATGTTCAGGTCGAGGATGACCAGGTCGAAGTCGGCGTGCTCTTCGGTGTAGCGTTCAATACCCTGTGGCCCACCCGCGGCGCAGATGACCTCGTATCCGAGGCGGCTCAACATGTTGTCGAGAATCCGGCGGATCATCTCTTGGTCGTCCACCACCAAGATGCGGCCGGTGCCACGCAGAGGCGCCACGGAGACAGCGGCGATGTCTTGGGTCCCGTCCGGCCGGGTGGGAAGCGTAATCCGAAAGTAGCTCCCCTTTCCTACCGCGCTCTCGAGCTCGATTCGCCCATCGTGTTGCTCTATGGTGCCGTAGGTAGCCGCCAGCCCCAGCCCAGTACCTGAGCCGACGTCCTTTGTGGTGAAGAATGGCTCGAAGACGCGTGCTTGTACGTCTGCACTCATTCCAACGCCAGTGTCCACAACGGTGATCTCCACCAGGTTCTCGGCTTCGATGTTTCGAGTCTCGAATGTCAGCGTGCCACCCATTGGCATCGCGTCGCGCGCATTCAGCGACAGATTCAACAATGCCGAATCGAGTTGGGATGGGTCTCCGAGGATCGTCGTCTGGGAGGCTCGTAAGTCGGTCTTCACGGCCACCATTGGATCGATCGTAGCGGACAGAAGCCCTACGACACGGAGGATCACCTCGTGGAGGTCGACGGGCAGCTTCTTCTTCACGCGTTTCCGCGAGAACACCATGAGCTGGGCTACGAGGTCGGCTCCCTTCTGGCAGGTCACGAGGGTCTGCTCGAGCCATTTGCTCTGTTGATCGTCGGGTTCCTCATTCATCGTCAGGGAGAGCTCGGTTAATCCGCTGATGATCGCCAAGAGGTTGTTGAAGTCGTGCGCGACTCCCGCTGCAAGCTGGCCGACTGCCTCCATCTTTGCTGCATGTTGAACCTGCCCTTCGAGCCGCTTGAACTCTGTGATATCGCGACCAATGACAGAGTAGTGGTCCACCAACCCAGTGCTCTCGGACCGGTGGGCGATGATCGCCTGAAGCATGGGTACCAGGCGGCCGTCCTTGGTATTAAACATGCACTCCCCAGACCAATGTTCGTCCCTTGCCGCCGCCGCGATGCCCTCTGAGAGCATGTTCAGATCGTCCCCTTCGAAGTAGCTCGCCAGCCTGTGTGGGTGGATGGGTTCGCCTAGCGACAGACCCATCAGCGCTCGCCCGGTGCTATTCACGTATTGTAAGACGCCATTTAGCCCGATGATAGCCACGAAATCGGGGGTGACCTCAAGAATATCAAGGAGCTGCCGCTCCCCGAGCTCTGCGCGTCGCCGCTCGCCGACCTCGGTGACCAAGCGGTCTATCAGGCGGGCGTTTTCGAGCGAGATGGCCGCTTGGTTGAGCAGGGTTGACTCCAGCTGCAGGCGGCTCTCGTTGAAGACCAAGGAGATGTCTCGGTGTTCGGCATAGAGCACACCTGTGACCTCGTCCTTGCGACGCAAAGGCGTGCAGTACACCGAGGCCGGTTGGTGTCGCTGAATG
>JAACDH010000055.1 GCA_009936995.1 Rhodobacterales bacterium | reverse complement strand
GGCCAGAACACGCCAAAAATCGACGGCGTCGTGGCCAGGGTGAGCCAGGGGCAGATCTTCTACGGGAACAGCTTGGGCTTGGCGAGTCCAGACGTCACCGAGACCACGGGGAACGGCTCCGGCGGCATCCTAAATGTGCAACCTGGCATGCTTAACGTGGTGTTCGATGCGCCAGGAGGTCCCTGCACCGAGCACGGCTTCCACTGGAAGATCAACGAGGATGGCTCGTTCACCATCCCCATTGAGGCGGGCTTCACCACCGCCATCGACTTGGTGTGTCCGCCCACGCCCTAGGGCACCTTGAACCGATAAACAGCGTCCCACTCGGGGATCAAATATTGTCGGTCGTCCGGCAGGGTGGCCCTGATCTTTGGCAGGTTTACCTTAACGATCTCTCGTGGCGGTCGGGTCTTGTCACGAAAGAAGTTCTCCCAGTGGCAGAAGACCACCGCAGGTGGGTCGAGCACGTCGATCAGGTTGTGCTTCCCATCGGCCAGGAAGTTCGCGTTGTCCATCGACAGCAAGGCCACGTCGACCGAACGCTCCGTCAGCACCTGGGGCGGCGGCCTTCCCGCGGGCAGGCCCGTACTCGAAGTCTGCACAAAGACGCGGTGCGTGGGCTTACCCTGGTCGTCAAGCCAGTCGATGATGAAAGCCAGGGTGGTGCCCTCCTGAAAGTCTCCAGCGCGCCGGGGCGCGTGCTTCGAAGGTTTGTCCAAGCTCTTTCGATACAAGTGAAAGAACAGCCACTGTGGTGGGTGGCCCGAAAGTACTGGTAGCACTCGGATCCCGTCGAGCTGAATCCACGCTCCTGGGACATCGGCAGTGGCCAGATGGGCCTCGGCAGATACGAACGGTCGACCCACCGGCTCGGGCGCATACTGGTGCGCGACGCTCTCGCTCGCCACCACCTGGGCACTGGGATGGGGCATGGGGGCGACGTACGGTAAGTCGAGCACATGATCATAGTGGTCATGTCCCACAACCACCCCGCGAACATCGGACAGATCGGGCAGGTGTGGTGTGATCTGAGCTGGGTCGGGCGCGATGTGGCCAAGGGCCACGCGACCGAGTGGCATATGCGACCAGAAGGGATCGGTGAGTATGGCCCGATCTCCCACTCGGATCAGAAAGCAGCCCACCCCGATAAAGGTCACCTCGATGTCGCCCAAGCCTTGGGGAACAGTCGACGACACCCCGGCATCAAAGGAGAAATGACGCAGCGAGCCACAGCCCATACAGCTCGACACCATGCCTTGGAGCAGCGCCCTTCGACCGAGTAGTCTAGAATCTCTCAACGAACCTCCGGCAGGAGTACAGGATTTCGTAGCACATCTCTGCATCCATCTTGCGGCCTTTCGGGCTGTTCAGGAAGAGGGACACGTCCGTCAGCGACAGCCGGTGGGTCTACGCAGATGGGGGTAGATGCGAATGGAAGTGGTCGACGAGCTCCTCGAGCTGCTTTCGATTTGTGGGCTTCCCAAGAATCTGGCGCCCGGTGTTGTGTAGGGCAGCGTGGGTGTGGGGGTTGGTCGCCGCACCCGTCAGGAAGACCAGTCTCTCGCAGGCCATTGGGTTCGTCGACTTCATGTTTTCATAGACCGCTGGACCATCCATTACCGGCATCATGACATCGCAGATAATCAGATCGTAGCGGTTTTTTCTCACCAAGTCCAGGGCGGCTGAACCGTCTTCGGCGAGCGTAACGTCGTGGTTTCGCAGCATCAGCTTGATGCTGCGAGCCACCCTGGGGTCATCATCGATCACCAGGATTCGGGCCTTTCGGTTATCGAGGTCGCTTGGGGATGATGGAAGGGTGGGTTGGCTTGTCGCGGGCGCGACGAAGGTGGTCTTGAAGCACGTGTGTCCAGGTCTTGACGATACGGTGAGGGTTCCCCCCATCGACCTGACGATGCTTCTTGATGTCGACAACCCCATTCCCACACCCTTTCCAACCCCTCTGGAGGTATAGAACGGTTCGAAGATTCGGTTCAACTTGGTTGGATCGATGCCCGGACCGTTGTCGATGATCTCGAGCCAGACCAGGTGGGCCTCGTCTTGACCGGCCCGTATGGTGATCTGACTGTCTTCGAAAGGGGTTGTCTCGAGCGCCTGCACGGCGTTTCGAATGAGGTTCAACAGGAGCTTGATCGTTTCGTGTCGGCTTGCCCGGATCTTCAGAGTGGGATCGACGATGGACTGTACACGCACGGCGTCGCAGGTAGACGCGCGCGTGAGGTCCAACGTTGCTTGAACGACATTGCCGAGCGGGATGGTCTCCAGCTTTGTTGATTTGATATCGGTTTCGTGGGTCTGAGTCAGACTCAGCATGTCTTGGACGATGCGGGTGACTTTCTCGACGCCCTCGATGGCATCCTGGACCGATTGGGTGACTTGAGGCTCTGCGTTGGGTCTGCCCGCACGATCTCGGTGTTGTTCGTGGACCATCTCCAGGCTCGTTCGTATGTACGTGAGGGGATTGTTGATTTCGTGGGCCAATCCCGTTGCCAGGGTTCCGAGTGCGACCAAGTGGTCGTTATGACTGGCGGCCGCCTGGGCAATTCGGACGGCGGTAACGTCACTTCGGATAGCGACAATCCGCAGGATGCGCCCGGTGTCGTCTAGAATGGGCGTGAGGTGCACTTCATGGACCCGATCTCGGCCGTCTACCTCGACCTGTAGGCACGCTTGCCATGGCTGCCCCTCTTGGGCGTGCTTCAGGAGGTCGGGCACGCAGGTATCGCCCTGTCGAGAGGGGGTGTGCAGAGGGCTGAGGCGACCCACCACATTGCTCTTTCGACCGGTGAGGGCCGCGAAGGCAGGATTCACGAACATCACCTTCGCCTCGGAGTCGAGGATCTCGATGGCGTCGGTGACCTCGGTCCAGGCGTCTGCGTAAGGCTGTAGCCGCTTGTTTAGAGTGGTGAGTTCGTCGACCAGGGCTTTCACGTTGGCTTCGTTGTCTCGAAGACGGTCCGTTGTCTGTAGGAAGACGTCGCGAAGGTTCTCGGCCTCTCGTGGGTGGTGCCAAGATGTGTTGGCGACTTGGATTTCGAAGTCTCCGGACCCCACCTGTTGGGCGACCTGGGTGAATCGGCTCACCCATTTTCCGAACTGGATCGAGACTGCTGCGGAGAGCGCCAGGCCGCAGAGCCACATGAGTAAGGTCACCTGAAAAATGGTATATTTGGCTTCAGAGGCCGCCATGTCGATGAGGGAGCGCGGGGCCGAAATCCAAACGACCCAATTCTGTGCACCCAGGGACATGGGCGCACAAGTCGCGCGCTGGCCGAGTCCCGATTCGTCGGCTGTGTCGACGCCCTTGGCGCCGCAGTCGAGTGGGGAATAGGGCAGCTGAGTCGCGGACTCCATGCTCTGGATTTTGTTGTGGCTGTCGACGACGACTTGCCCCGCATTATCGATGATGACCACCCTGCGACCGTCCCTGGCTGGAATCGCGCGGACTGCGACTTCGTGCAGCAGCGCTGTCCGAATCGACGCCACTACGAGTCCGCGGAGCTTGTCGTCGCCGGCGTCGGCCTCTGGGGAGAAGATGGGAACGGCGACGTGGATGTTGGGGACGCGGGATTGCTTTCCCCGGACAAGAGGGCCGTAGCTTGTTTTTCGAGTTCGGATGAGGTCTTTGTAGTATTGGCGGTCGCGGTAGCTGACGCCGGTTGAGGTGAGGGAACCGTCTGGACGTACGCTCGGTGCAAACGCGACTGACGTGCCTTCGCGGTCGCTCACCAGCAGGGCGTCAAAGGAGCCGCTGGATTCGAATTGGTTGTTGACGAGGGGTTGCAGGGCCTCGCCGCTCCAGTCGTCGATCATGGCGACGGTCGCCGCTACGATCGACACGACTTCCTCTTTGAGGCCGATCGTCGACAACACCGCATCTCGGGCGTCTGTTGCCTGTTGAAGACCGAGCTGGTCGAACTGCTGTTCGGCTCTCTCGGTGCGATCTTGGCTTGCCCAGAGGCCAAACAACAAAAGCGGCACGCCCTCGAAGAGCGTGAGCGCAAGAAACAGCTGGACGGCGAACGGGATGCGCCGTTTGGCAATATCCTGCGCTGTCCGACCGTTTTTCATCTCTCAAATGTTCGAGTGATGACGGCTTTCTCGAGCGTACTGCCGTTGACCATGTAGCCAACGAGCGAGGCAGTCGCGCCCTCTGGGATCTCCAGTTTTTCGACGCTCAGTGCGTGAATGCTGAAGTTGTAGTGATGCGTACCGTGTCCTTCAGGTGGGCAAGGGCCGCCCCATCCTGTACTGCCGAAGTCGGTCTTGATTTCTCTGGCGCCGTCGGGTGCCTTCTGACCGGTGGTCAAGCCGCTGATGGCGGGTGGAATGTCAATCATGACCCAGTGCCACCAGCCAGCGCCGCCAGTAGGCGCGTCAGGGTCGTGCACCATTAGGGCGAAGCTCTTTGTGCCTTCTGGCGCATTCTTCCAGGACAGCGCAGGCGATTTGTTTTCGCCCGTACAGCCGAAACCTGCGAACACGTGGGCATCATTGATGGGCGCATCAGCTTTCATGTCTGAACTCTCAAGTTCGATGGCATGAGCAGAACCGGAAAGGAGAAGTAGGGCGATTAGGTGCATGGGTTCACTCTAATGGGTTTGCGGCGATTTACAGAATGAGAATTCATCGGCTATTCTTGTGTAAACTTAAGCTATTT
>JAACDH010000054.1 GCA_009936995.1 Rhodobacterales bacterium | reverse complement strand
GCAAAACCGGACCATGTTCCGTCGCATGACCGATGGCGCGCTCAAAGAGAGCACCACCGGTGTCTTGGAGAAAAAGAAGCGAGTCCGTCGTCGTCGTCGCCGAAAGAAGGACGCACCGCCTCCCGTGGGCGAAGAGGGTCGCTACAACTTCATCGGAAGTGTCGGTGAAGGCGCCATGGGCAAGGTCCACCTGGCCGAAGACACGCGACTCAACCGCAAGGTCGCGTTCAAGGCCATGAGCGACGAGATCGCCAAAGAAAAGACGCTGGCCAGCAAATTCACCAGCGAAGCGCAGATCACTGCACAGCTCGACCATCCCAACATCGTTCCGATCTACAACCTAGAGACCCCCTCGTCGTACACTATGAAGCTCATCAAGGGCATCACAGTCGAAGACTTGGTCAACGAGTGCAAGGCCGCCCTCACGAGCAAGCAGCCGCTCGATGAAGTCCACAGCCTTAACGGTCGACTCGATCTCTTCCTGCGCGCGTGCGACGCCATGTTCTACGCCCACAGCCGCGGCGTGGTCCACCGCGACCTGAAGCCCGAAAACGTCATGGTCGGTGAGTTCAACGAGCTCTACGTCATGGACTGGGGCATTTCTCGGCTGATGCCGGGCGAATTCGAAGACGGCGTCCAGCTTGGCGACGTCATCCCCGAAGACGATGAACTGGTCATCGGTACCCCTGGCTACATGTCGCCCGAACAAGCCGAGGGGCAAAACAATGCCCTCGACGGTCGATCCGACCAGTACTCCCTCGGACTCATCCTATTCGAGTTGGTCACCCTCAAGCCGGCCGTCACCGGCAAGACGGCTATCAAAATGGTCATGCGCCACCAAGATGGCGAAAAAGAGCCCATGGTCCACGTCATGAGGCAGAAAATTGCCCCTGAATTACGGGCGATCATTCACAAGGCCACAGCCAAAAACCCCGCAGCTCGGTACGCCTCGGTCAAAGCCTTGGGCGACGACGTCCGACGCTATTTGCGCGAAGAGGCTGTGCTCGCGCGTCCAGACCACCCCATCCAGCGCCTGCTTCGAGTCATGGGCCGTCACCGCCAGCTGACGTTGTTCATCATGATGGCGCTGTTCATGGGCTCCGGCACCATTACCATCTCCGCGTTGGCCTACGAGCAAATCAACGGAGCACGCCGCGAAGCCCGCCAACAGGTCATCCAAAACCTACTGACGCGCACCGCCGGCCAATCCAGCCTCATCGATGGAAAGTTCGTTAAGTACGAAGGCCTGCTTAGCCTTATCTCCGTCACCAGCGAAGACAGCCTGGCTCGTGTGCCCCGTGGTAATCCCACGCTGTATACCAACGTCGACTTCGACGAAAATAAGCCGCCAAACCTCATCGACGGCAAGCGCTTCGACAGTGTCGTCAGCCTCGAGTACCCATCCTACGTAATCGCGCCCGACACCCGGAAATCCGCTGTGCAAGGAGCGATGGCCCAGCTCTCCGTGCTCGACCGCCACTATTCCCGCACCTTACTTCGTAGCCACTCCGAAGGCGCCGCGTCCTGGACCCAAAAACGCGTCCAAAGGGCCATCACCGACGTCGGCGTTCCCATCGCTTCGGTGTACGTGGGACTCGCAAGCGGCCTCTTCAGTGGTTTCCCTGGGCATGGCGCTTGGCCCGACGACTTCGACCACCGCGACCAAGCCTGGTACAGCATGGCCCAGGCCAAGCGCGGCCCAAACTGGGGCGCCCCCCACAGCGACCTCGGTGGAACGCGCTTGGTCCTCACCTGTAGCCAGCCTCTATACGACACCGAAGACAACTTCCTCGGCGTGGCCGGAATCGATGTCACCTTTGACTACATCATCCAAGAGCTGTTGGTCATGTCGGGATTCGAGGACGCCCCCAACACCGAGGCGTTCTTGCTCGATCCCGAGGGTAACATTGTGATTCGGTCCAACGTCGACTCCGAAGTCGGCCCATCTGAAGGCCCAACCGGCGCCCTCGCGATGTCACCCTTCCCCCACGAGACGCTGGTCGAGAAGATCAAAGAGAAGCGCTCCGGCTCGCAGGAGGTCAGCGGCGACAACGGCACAGAGCTGGTGTTTTACTACCGCATGAATAGTATCGGTTGGTACTACGTAATCTCCGGCCCCGACGACGAACTACTTGAGCTCGCCGACTGATCGCTACGGCAAGTCAAACACCAGGGTGAATTCGAGGCCCACAGTGACCGTGGCGCTAGCTGCGCCCTCGGGCACGACGAGATCGAAAGCATCCTGTTCTAGGATCATTTGACCATCGACATCGTAGACACGCCAAGTGCGCAGTGGCTCGCCCTCGTCCCAACCTTGAGCGGGGGCCTGCAGCACTGCGCCCACTTGGACCAACTCCGCACCACGAAACGGCCTGGATGCAGGCCAATAGACGTACGGAGACGCGGTTCCAAAGAACACACTGTCCAACGGATCGTCACGCCAATCACAGTGCACATGAGACACGTACACCGATACGAATCCCGCTCCGTGCGTGTAACAAAGGTCAGCCAAATCCTCTAGACCGATGGAAATTCCAACCATATCAAAGGCATCGCCGTACATGTGCCGGGAGTATTCGGCACCGCCGACCGACATATTGTAGGCTGGGCTTCTGTAGCCGCTGTTGATCAGGATGCCACCCGCGTCATCGCGCATTGCCTGAAGGTTCTCGATAGCGTGTGGCTGAACCAAACCCCACTGCCCCTTCCAGGCTTGGGCCACTTCGTCGAGTACGAAGTTCGCGGCGATAGCGGTGGACGAAGCCACTGCGTCGAGATCGAGCATGGTGACCGGAACGCTGTACTGAACGCTGCCGCCCAAGGGTGAGAGGTATGCGTAGTCGGGCCCCAACCCAACCGCGCTCACCACGGGTAGGCACACGCTGTAGTCACCCAAGGGGCCCGGATAACAGACCTCTAGGCCCGTCACGGTGCCTGTCGTCGTCGTCGTGCCCGACGTGGTGGTGGGTGTGCCGCTGGTGGAAGTGCCCGACGTCGGACCCGTGATGGCGCCCTGAGTCGGATCAAACTCGTCCGGCCCCTCTGGCGTTGCTGGAGTAACCAAGTCAGCACTGGCGTTGCCACAGCCCACAAGCAAACAAAGCAGAAACGAAGACATGCGGACTGTCATCAAAAGGCCTCCCAGGTACGAACTTCCCAACCTTAATCACGGAAGATATCGAGTGCCAATGAAACCGAGGGTCTGGGAACAACCGCTCGCTCGCAAAATCGGCGATCACATTTTCACAGTCCGTGGGTTATCGATAAGCCCCTTTGGAGAAAACATGGCCGATCTCGAGTTGCCGCCCTGCGGCCTGTACCGCACCACTAAACCACATCCGGACCACGGCGACCGCCTCCCCGAAGGTCGCTTGGTGCACTTCCACAACCACTCCGACGGCGATCATCCCATCGTGCTGATGCCCAAAGAAAACACCCATAACGTGTGGACGTTCCAGGACCGTGGTTTCTCGGTTCCCGACCACAGCTGGTGTCACACCCTCAAAGCGTTGCCGCTCGAAGGCCTCTACATGGCGAACCAGGCCATCGTCATCAAGGACGATCGACTCGTTGCCGAGGGTCAACTAACCCAACTCGGCTACAACGGCTTCGGAGACCCCATCCTGTTTTTTCCGACGAAAGCGGGCAGCGCCAACGCCGTTCTGTTCCCCGAGAAGGGCATGAAGGTCGCGCCTGAATTGCTCCAAAAACTGACGCCAGTGCGCCTCACAGGCCCTCGCTCCGTCGGCCCAGCAGTGAACTGAACTGGGCAATGAGCCGATGAGGCTAGGATAAAGCCTTCCCCCACCTCAAAGTACACGCATGACCCCAGGTTCTGTACTACGATTCCAACGCTACTTCACCCCGCTCCTTCAGGCGTTGTTGGTGTGCTGTTTGTGGCCTTCTGTTGCACAAGCACAGGATGCTAGCGAAGCCCTCGACCTCGTAGACATCTATACGCTTCAGCTGGTCAATCGCGCCTCTCATCTGTTGAATCAGGCCCAGAGCGACGGTACAGTCCTCGACGCTGTGGACGGGCAGCTGCGATTCGAGGAAGCGCTTTTCCTTTGGATGACGGGCGAACACCAGCGTGCCGCTGAAGATTTTTGGGTGTTGGCCTACGCCCTGCCGAACTCACCCCTTCGCGACGAAGCACAATGGTACCTCGCCCAGTCCCTGCTAGAGTCGGGCCACATTGATTTGTCGCTTAATACCCTCGCCGACATCGATCAAAACAGCCAAAGCAGCTTCCGCCACGAGGCGTTGATGCTCCGGCTCGAAGTGCTCGCAGGCCAACGACGGGCCGCCGAGTTCGAGATCCTGTTCAAACAGCTTCAAGATGAGGGCCGACTAAACCTCACCGACCAGCTCACGTATGTTCTAGGCCGGTCACGGTATCAGCTAGGAGACTTCGAACAGGCAAATGCCAGCCTCTCTTCGTTAGCTAGCACCAGCCCATTCTACACTCGAGGCGCCTACATACGAGGAACGATGAAGGTGATCGACAACGATCTGGACGCCGCCGCTGAGTTCTTTCTGGCCGCCACTGAGGCCTCGGTGAACAACCGTCTGCAGCGCCGCGTCTACGACCTCTCGCTGTTAGCCATGGGACGACTGGCGATGGAAAAGAAAGACTGGGTGACCGCTTTAGACTGGTACGGTCGTATCGCAGGAGATTCCGACGACCTCTCGGACGCCTTGCATGAGTCTGTATGGGCGTCACTTCAAAATGGTGACATGGAGGGCGCCGTTCACTTGATCGAGTTGTATCTGCTGCATTTTCCCGATGACGCCATCAGCGGCCGCCTGCGAGTGGTTCGCGGTCATATCTGGATGGAGGCCCGTAATTGGACCGAGGCAGTAGACGCCTACGGTGATGTTTCCAAGGACTATATGGATTTACGGACCCGCGCTTCCGAGCTCAGTCTAAATGCGCCACAGCTCCAGGGTGCCACCCAATCGGGAAGACTCGAACTGCTGCCGAACTGGTTGATCGCGATGTTGATCGAGGAACCCGAGGTCCGAAGTACCCTCACCCTCAACCGCGAGGTGCAGGACCAAGCACAAGCCATCACAGAGAGCAACGAGATGCTGGCGGAGCTACAGATCGTTGCAGAGAACACCCCCACGCTGCGCCGTCATCAACGGATATTGATTCAGATGGTGGCGGCACGACAGCGGGTCGTCGGCCAGCGGATAACCCTGCTCAATGTACAGGTCATCGCGTTGTACAGTCAGGTTCAACGCAAACAACGGCAGGGGCTTTCCATCCACAAGGACGCTCTCCTTGACCTACAGGGTAGCCTTCAGCGGATGGGCATTCCCCAAGACCTCACCGTGAGCGGCGCCCAGAGCCGATGGGACGAGGTCGCGTCCATAAACGAACAGGTTCAGCAAATTCGAGACACCCTACAGGGGCTCAAGAACGAGCGTCGGCGCGACCTTCGCATGGCTCGGGTGGACGTCTCCTGGCAGCGCTTGGCCGACGTAGAGCAGGAACTTGAACAGGCCCGCATCCAAATTCACCAAGCCCAAGCGAAGCTGGGGGAACCGCTGCTCGCACAGCTCCAGCAAGAGTCCAAGAACCTGGCTGAACTCTCACAAGTCCACCTGGAGATTGGCGAGAAGTCCACTGCGCTTTGGGTGCACGCCAACGATCTGAGTAGAAAGACCGTCGACCACTTTCTAGAAGAGTCGGTCCGGGACGCCGACGCGGGCATCGTCGATGCCTCGTGGGCACAACTGCTAGATTACCAGGACGAACACGAGGCCCTCAGTCAAGAACGGGCACGAAAGCTGGCCGAGCTTAAGACGGTGTTCAAAGATATTCGTGTCCGAACCGATCAATAGCTAGATCTGTCCGTGCAT
>JAACDH010000391.1 GCA_009936995.1 Rhodobacterales bacterium | reverse complement strand
CGTCATCCTGGCCAACACAATGTCGGTCGATGTGCAAAGCTCCACACTCGCCGCCGCCATTTCCGGCACGGTCAACGGCGGCGTCATCCACCTGAACCGCAGCGACCTCACGGCCTCGGGCGTCACCTTCCGCTATGGCCTCAACACCGATGGCGGAGCGCTATCGGGCAATGCCGGCTCCACCATGGTCGTCGACGCAAGCACGTTCGAGGGCAACACCGCCGACAACGGCTCCGCCATCTACATGAGCTCCGGCGAAGTCAACGTTCGCACGTCGGTCATCCGATCGAACACTGCGTTGGCGGGCACCATCACCTGCGTAGGCGGCTCCCTCTGCAGCGTCGAAGACACCTATTTCGAGGCCAACATCGCCGACAGCGGCAGCCTCATCGACGCCGACGGCCCCACCACCACCACCCTGGCAAGGCTGGTCCAGTGCGGCGCCACGTCGGGTGGACAAGTGGTCGACCTAAAAGGAACCACGGCTACGCTCCAGCGCTCGGTGTTCTACAACAACACCCTCACCGGCCCGTTGGTATCGATCAGCGCAAATGCCTCCGCCACCCTCACCAACAACCACTTCGTCGGCGGACTCAGCACCACCGACGGCTCGGTGATGCGGGTCGAAGGCACCGCCAACTTCAAGAACAACCTGGTGGCCCACAACACCAGCGTCGGAGCGGTCATCGCGGGCATCGGAACTTTAAACAACAGCTACAACCTCTACTTCAACAATCTAGACACCCACTCCGACCTCCCGCTGGACGCCAGCTCGCTCATTGACCAAGACCCACTGATTACCAGCACTCCCGGCGACTGCGACCTGGTGCCTCTGGTCCCCACCACGCTCAGCCCCGCCATCGACGCCGGCGACCCCAGCACCTTCGACGACGACGGAACCATAGCAGACATCGGCGCCTACGGAAACCTGGTCGGAAACCCAACTACCGACGGTGACGACGACGACGGCGACGGCTACCCTAGCCCCGGCGACTGCAACGACCTAGACCCACTCATTCACCCGAACGCCGTCGAAATCGGCTGCAACGGCATCGACGAAGACTGCGACCCGCTCACCTCCGATTGGGTCGACACCGACGGCGACGGCACCTCAATCTGCGATGGTGACTGCAACGACAACGACGCCGACCGCACCTTCATAGCCACCGTCTACAAAGACAAAGACTTTGATGGCTTTGGCGTAGGCCAGCCCGCCACCCTCTGCGGCATCCCCATCGACGCGTCCGAGACCGATGGCGATTGCAACGACAAAGACAGCACCATCTACCCCGGCGCTCCCGAAATCCCCTACGACGGCATCGACCAAGACTGCGATCTGGCCGACCTAGACGACCTCGACGGCGACGGCTATCTGGTCGCCAACGACTGCAACGACAACAACCCCAACCGCAATCCAGGCGCCGAAGACATCCCCCTCGACGGCAAAGACCAAGACTGCACGGGTTTCGACGCGGGCTCTGCCCTCACCGGTGGCGCGGGCACCGACTGTGGTGGCTGCGCCAGCGCCGGGTCCAATTCCACGCCACTGTGGCTGCTGCCGTTCATCGTCTTGGGACTGCGTCGCCGCCGAAGCTAGTGCGCCCATCCGCCGAACAACCTATGAATCGCAGAGGGTGGAGGGGAAGATGTCGTCGACGTGACTGATGTGGGTCAGGCACGAGTTCACGCTGGAGTCGACCATGTTGAAATTGCCGCCGCCCGTGGCGTGACAGTAGACCACTTTGTTGTCGCCGGCGAGGTTGTAGCCATCGAGGAAGCCAGCGATTTGATCGGCCCAATCGCAGAGATCCCAGACACCCGTGTCCCAAAGGCCGGTGTGCGGCGGAAGGGTGCCCGTGCCAGTGCCGGTCCCCGAGCTGGTGGTGCCGGTGCCTGTGGTTCCGCCCGTAGATGTGCCCGTAGATGTGCCCGTGCTCGTCGACGTGCCGCCGGTACCCGTACCCGTGGTGGGTGTCGTCCACACCCAACCCGTGTCGGTGGTAGAGATGCTCGTACCGCCCGTTGCCGTTCCGCTTCCGGTGCCCGTACCCGTGGCCGTCTGCGTGCTGGGATTTGTGTTGCTGGGTGCAGTGACGCCATTGAGTTTGTCATTGACACCGTACTCGCCCGTGCATGCGGTGAGAACACACAGGACGGCTACGGGGCGCATGGAAGCGCGAGACAAACGAGCGAGTTGGGGCGGAATTCGATGAGACATGGGTCAGTTACATCCGGGTGAGGGAGCCAGAGAGTAATCATAGAGTATCTCTGGGCAAAGCGTCAGTAGATTTAGCCCGGTGGTGTCGTTGATGGCCGCGCCAGGCTCGTAGAGGACAGTGTTGGGAGAATCAAACGCCGCCAGGTCGCTGTTACTCTGGAGCCACACGAAACTGTCCTGGCCGTTAAGAACCAAGTCCGCCGAATTCTCGACGAAGATGTGCGCATCGGTACCCGAATACGACAGTATCTCTCCGCGGCAGACCCAGTAGCTGGCGCCGTCTGTGGCGTCGTTCATGGTGCTGTCGACCACGATGACATCAGCGGGGAGGACCACCACGCAGGTAGGCACAAAAGACGTCGTTCCGCCGGTGCCCGTTGCGGTGCCCGTTGCGGTGCCTGTGCCGGTGGTGCCGCCCGTGCCGGTAGAGCCGCCCGTGCCGGTAGCGGTCGTTGTGCTACCGGTGGTGCCCGTCTGGGTGGTGTTGCCGGTGCTGGTGCCGGTGTTTGTCGTGTTCGTGTTCGTGTTTGTTCCGACGGTGTTCGTCAGCAGCATGCCCGAATCCGAGACGGCTTTGCCGCCATACCCGGAGGGCTCTGTGCATCCGATCATCATCAACAGCGCCACTGTTGAGCGAGTCATGATCCCTTCCAATATAGATAGGAGTATACCTCTTCACAGCCCGCTGGCAAAACACGGATACCGGCGGACCGGGCTTTTCGTCCACATCGCCCAGAACAAAGAAAATAGGAGATGTAGGGAAGTGCCCACAGCGGCTCCACAGAGACTAGCATGCCGCCATGCTGACCTTACTGTTCGCGCTAAACGGCTTCGCGTTGGGGGACGCACAAGCACAGACTTTTGACGCTCATGGGCCCAATCTTCCGCCCGACGGTGCGTCCCTCAGAGATCCGCTGTTCGGGTCTGCTGGGGGATACACGGGTGCGCCCGTGGTCACGGCACTCACCCAAGCCGCCAGTGGTCTATTGGTCGATCGCATCAGCGATGGCCCTACCCTCACCGACGTCCCCATCGTCGACAGCGCCTTAGGTCTCGAGCTCGGTCTAGCGGCGGGCATCACCGGCCCCGTCGGCATCGGTGTGTCGGCGCCCGTCTGGTTCCTCTCTGCCGGAGAGGCCGCAGGCGGCTTCGCATTTGGCGACACCAGTGTGTGGGTCCCCATTCGCCTCATCAGCACAAACGTGCGACTCGGTCTCATTCCGTTCGGCACCCTCCCCACCGGAGCCGACGCACGATACCTAGGAGAACCCGGGTTTTCTGGCGGCGGACTCGTCTCGGGCGGCTACACCTTCGGCCCCATGCTGGCCAACCTCGACCTCGGCCTCGACGCCACTCGTCAGACCAACGTGCCCGAGTGGCCCGGCGGCGTCTACGCCCGCTACGCGTTCGATCTGGGCTGGGTGCCCAACGACGCCTTCGGCTTCCACGCTGAGCTCCGCAGCCGCATTCCCCTCAACAGCGAGGCGCCTTCGCTCCCCACCGAGGCCATGGGCACGCTAAAAGTGCGGCCACAAGAGCGCCTATGGGTCACCAGCGGCCTGGGCACCGCCATCACCCGCGGCGTGGGCGCTCCCGGACTGCGATTCCTGATCGGCGTCTCCACCGTACCCGGCAAAAAACCCGTAGACGACGAAATTCTCGTCCGCTCGGCGCCCAAAGAGGTCCACATCGTCGACCAGCGCATGGTGCCGCTCACGGGGGTCACCATCACCGTCGGCAACGTCACCGTCCAGACGGATTTAGAGGGGTACGCCGACATTCCTGCGCGCGCGGTCACCCGCAGCCCAGTCATCGTCGTCGAACAGCTCGGATTCGACACCCTCACCATCGACGTCAGCCCCGAAGACGAGTGGTGGGAGTTCAAGATGCAGCGGATCCCGGTCCCGTTGCTGGTCTCTGTGGTTGGCCCCAAGGGCGTGCTCGATCTCGTCGATGTTTACGTCGATGGCCCCTACGAGCCCGACGCCCCGGTCATCGACGAAGCCGGCGTGTTCAACTGGCAGCTTCGGCCAGGTGTTTGGCGCGTTCGCATGTCCAGTCCGGGCCTCGGAGATCAAGAGCGCACCATCGTCATCGAGCAAGACCGAGCCGACGCCATCCGAGTTGACGCAGTCCTGGCCAGCCAGGTCAACGAAGACACCGCCGTTCGCGTCACCGTGGTCGATCGCTTAGGTCGGCCCGTCTAAGATGCCGTCATTGCACTGGGCGATCGGGATCTTGGAACCACCGGAACTGGCGGCGACCTCGTCGTTTATGGCCTAGACGACGGTGAAACCAAACTGGTGGTGCGTTCCGAGCGTTTCGGCGACGACGAGACCCTCACCTTGGTCGTCGGCACCGACGGCGAGCAGAGCGTCCAGGCTGTCCTTGACTGGCAACCTGGTTCGGTTCAAGTGGTCACCGAAGACAGCAACGGCTTCCCAGTCGACGCCACGGTCACCTTCCTCGGACCAGCGAACCTGCCGCCCCGCGACGTAGGCGCTGATGGCGAGCAGGTCTTCGTGCTCCGCCCAGGTAAATGGGACGTTCGCATCGAAGCTCCTGGGCTCGGAACCCAAGTTCGACGCGTCCAGATCACCGACTCTTCCGACGAATTGGTCACAGTCAACATCGGTCTTCTCCCACAAGAAGAGGGCAGCGCCGAGATCGAGATCCAAGTGGTCGACGTCGACGGCAGTCCCCTGCCAGGCGTCACCGTGCTCATGGATGGCAAACGCGCCGGCTGGACGGGTCCCGACGGCACCCTCTCGTTGCTCGGACTCCACCCTGGCTTCCGCACATTCACCTTCAGCGCCGACCAAATGACGCCCATCGAAGATGAGCTCACCCTGGTTCCCGGCCGACAGGTCGAGACAACCTCAATGGCTTGGGTCGATGG